>JABFSO010000460.1 GCA_013140555.1 Cyclobacteriaceae bacterium
TCTACTTCTGTGGTCGAAGATGTGGTAGTTAATCGAAATGAAAACAGGGCAACAGCCGCAGCAAAAACGAAAACAAATATGAATCTCATATTTAAGTTAAAAGACAAAGATATAATTAAGCTGCTTTAGCTGTTTCTTCTTCCTTCAATGTTCGTCTCAAAATTTTACCAACGTTGGTTTTCGGCAATTCGGTTCGGAACTCGAAGTACTTTGGAACTTTATAATTAGTCATGTTTTCGTGGCAGAATTTCTTCAAATCATCTTCCGTCAGGCTTTGGTCTTTCTTCACAATAAAAGCTTTGATTACCTCACCTGATTTAGCATCGGCTACGCCAATAGCTGCTACTTCTAAAACTTTTGGGTGACTGGCCAAAACATTCTCGATTTCATTGGGGAACACATTGAATCCGGATACTTTAATCATGTCTTTCTTACGATCTACAATCTTAAAATATCCATCGGCATCCATCAAACCGATATCGCCTGTGCGAAACCACTCGTTATTAAAGAATACCCCATCATTGTCTTTTTGCCAATAGCCTCGCATAACCTGCGGACCACGGGCACAGATTTCTCCTGTTTCGCCCTGCGCCAACTGCTTGCCATCATCATCGAAAATCGCTACTTCCGTGCTTGGCATCGGTATGCCAATGGTACCTCGTTTGTGATTACCCACGAGCGGATTGCAGCACAGCACCGGAGAAGTTTCGCTGAGGCCGTAGCCTTCCACCAGCGGACTTTTGGTTATTTCTTCCCACTTAATGGCTACCGCATCTTGCACAGCCATCCCTCCGCCTACCGCACCTTTCAATCGCGAAAAATCACAGGTAGCGAAATCAGGATTGTTTATTAACCCATTGAATAATGTATTTACTCCTGTGATTATCGAAAACTGATATTTCTTTATCTCTTTTACAAAGCCAGGAATGTCGCGTGGGTTGGTGATCAGCACGTTGCGCAAGCCTTTGTGAAACATTAATACACCATTCACGGTGAAGGCGAAAATGTGATAAAGAGGTAATGCAGTAATTACAATTTGTTGTTCGCTTGGTGAAATTAAAGGACCAAACCAGTGTGAAATCATCATGTTGTGTGCGATGATGTTTCGGTGTGATAGTTGGGCACCTTTCGAAATACCGGTAGTGCCTCCGGTGTATTGCAGGACAGCTACGTCTTCCACATCAATGGCGGGCTTTTTCAAAGTCTGCGAAGCACCTTTCGCCAACACCGACTTGAATGAAATGGCGGTTGGCAGGCTATATTCCGGAACTAATTTTTTGATGCGTTTCACAACGAAGTTGACGATGGCACCTTTCACGAATCCCAGCATATCGCCCATGTCGGTAACGATGATGTGCTTCACATTAACACGGTCTAGGATTTGTTGAAGGTTGTGAGCAAAGTTGGCAACAATCACGATGGCAGAAATACCTGCATCTTTAAATTGATGTTCCATTTCGCGTGGCGTGTACAACGGATTGGTATTCACCACAATTAGCCCCGCTTTTAGCGAACCAATCATGGCAATTGGAAACTGCAATAGGTTGGGCATTTGGATGGCGATGCGTTCCCCCTTCTTCAAGCCCAATTCATTTTGGAGGTAGGCTGCAAAGTTGGTCGAAAGCCGATCGACCTCACCATAGGTTATTTTGCCACCCATGTTCTCGAAAGCGATTCGGTCGGAGTATTTTTTACAAGCAGTTTCAAACAACTCGGGCAACGATGAAAATTCGAGCGGTTGAAGTTGTTGAGGAATGCCAGAGGGATAATTTTTAAACCAAGGAAATGAGTTCATAGTAACGTATTTGAAACAGAACCCAATTAGGTTAAAAATGTTGCGCGAAGCAATCGTTTGTTATGATGTATTGAATAAAATCAGGCTTTTCGGTAAAATAAAAAAGCCTTCCTGAAATCAGGAAGGCTTTGCTGTAGAGGAAGGGTTCGAACCTTCACGGGGAAGTTAGCTGCAAGGCAAAGATCCCGATAGCTATCGGGATTAGTGGTCAACCCATTACCTTGCGTTTATCCTTGGCTCCCCACCCCCGAGACAGGAGGGCTTGTCTGCCAATTTCAACACCCTACATTGTAAATTCTGTTACAAATTAACGCATTAACTGATGCATTAGTCAACAATACTGACTAATTATTACATTATTTATAATGATTATATTAAATAATTATACATTTATTAAAATTTCAATTTCATTATGCCCAAGAATTATCAACTTGACAATACAGATCTCAGAATTTTAGAGATTCTGATGCAGGATGCGAAGAGGCCTTATACCGAAGTAGCCAAAAAAGTCAATGTTTCGCAGGGAACGATTCACGTGCGGATGGCCAAAATGGAAGAAGCAGGCATACTCGATAAAACCACGCTCAAAATAAACTACGCCAATCTCGGCTACGACATTACAGCCTTCATTGGTATCTATCTGGAAAAGAGCGCATTATATGACAAGGTATTAACGAAACTCAAAGACATTCCTGAAATCGTAAGCATCCACTACACCACCGGAAATTATTCGATGTTCTTAAAAATCCATTGCCGTGATACTAACCATTTAAAGGAGGTACTTCACGATAAAATGCAGCAAGTCGAAGGAATAGAGCGAACCGAAACCATGATATCGCTCGAAGAGAGCTTAGACCGCAACCTGAAGCTGGTCAGCTAAATAATTTTACTGTTTAAAGAACCTTAAAACCCGTTTATTGTTCTTATTTTTGACTTTCTATTTAAAATTAGTCTAAATAGGTTGGAATGAGCAAAGACAATCAGGTTCTTGAGGAGTTTACATCCAAAGAATACGAGCATGGCTGGAATGTAAATCTGGAGGCAGATGAAGCGCCTAAGGGCTTGAGCGAAGATACGGTGCGTTTTATATCAGCCAAAAAGAATGAACCTACATGGCTATTGGAATGGCGCCTGAAGGCCTATCGCCAATGGGAGAAAATGGCCGAGCCCAACTGGGCTAATGTGCATCACCCCAAAATCAATTATCAAGACATTATATACTACTCCGCCCCCAAGCAAAAGAAAAGCATCAATGGGCTGGATGAGGTTGATCCTGAATTGATTAAGACTTTCGAGAAATTAGGGATTTCGATCACTGAGCAAAAGAGGCTAACCGGTGTAGCAGTAGATGCGGTCATAGACAGCGTGTCGGTAGCTACTACTTTCAAAGAAACTTTAGGTGAGCTTGGAATTATCTTCTGCTCTTTCAGTGAAGCGGTTAAAGAACATCCAGAACTAATTAAGAAATACTTGGGCTCAGTGGTGCCCATGAACGATAATTATTTCGCAGCTTTGAATTCAGCAGTGTTCTCAGACGGTTCATTCTGCTACATCCCAAAAGGCATTCGCTGCCCGATGGAGTTATCTACTTACTTCCGCATCAACGCGGCCAATACCGGGCAGTTCGAACGAACTTTGATCATAGCAGATGAAGATTCATATGTCAGTTACCTGGAAGGCTGCACCGCTCCCATGCGTGATGAAAATCAATTACACGCAGCGGTAGTTGAGCTCTACGCGATGAAGGATGCTGAAATAAAATATTCTACTGTACAAAATTGGTATCCGGGAGATAAAAACGGAAAAGGAGGCATCTATAATTTCGTTACAAAACGCGGTCTTTGTTTTGGCGATCATTCTAAGATTTCGTGGACACAGGTAGAAACCGGTTCGGCCATTACCTGGAAGTATCCTTCATGTGTGTTGAAAGGTGATTATTCAATGGGTGAATTTTACTCAGTGGCTGTTACCAACAACCACCAACAAGCTGATACCGGCACGAAGATGATTCACATTGGTAAAAACACCAAGTCTCGCATTGTGTCGAAAGGAATCTCTGCCGGAAAATCACAGAACAGCTATCGCGGGCAAGTACATATTATGAAACGTGCATCTAATGCGCGAAATTTTTCACAATGTGATTCTTTGTTGATGGGCGATCAGTGTGGAGCACACACGTTCCCATACATCGATGTGGAAAATCAAACCGCTCGCATTGAGCACGAAGCTACGACCTCCAAAATTGGTGAAGACCAAATCTTCTACTGCCTGCAGCGTGGTATTGATGAGGAAGCTGCCGTGGCTTTGATTGTCAACGGCTATGCGAAAGAAGTTTTAAATCAGTTGCCGATGGAGTTTGCTGTAGAAGCCCAAAAACTATTAGCACTGACCTTAGAAGGAAGTGTTGGTTAATGAATGAATTTGAACTCTATGTTATCTATAAAAAATTTACAGGCTCGCATTGGTGAGAAAGAGATTCTGAAAGGAATTAATTTAGAAGTAAATGCCGGTGAGGTTCACGCTATTATGGGACCGAACGGTTCCGGTAAAAGTACACTGGCATCGGTGCTGGCTGGTCGTGAAGATTACGAAGTGACCGGAGGCGAAGTGGAATTCAATGGTAAGAATATTCTAGAGTTAGATCCTAGCGATCGCGCAGCCGAAGGTATTTTTCTAGCCTTTCAATATCCGGTAGAAATTCCGGGTGTGAGCACCATCAACTTCATGAATACGGCCGTGAATAAAATCCGTCAATACCGCGGACAAAGCCCG
>JABFSO010000074.1 GCA_013140555.1 Cyclobacteriaceae bacterium
ATCAACGACACCTACTTTGTGCCACATGCTTGGCGATGGTGCCCCCACAACCTAGCTCGGCATCATCCGGGTGAGCTGCTAAAACAAGGATATCGAGTTTCATTTGAGCTATTAATGGTGCATTAATTCAGCCTCTTTCGCTGCGAGAAACTTCTCGGCATCCAACGCACCCATACATCCAGTGCCCGCTGCGGTAATCGCCTGGCGATACACTTTGTCGGCCACATCACCTACCGCATAAACACCCTCCACATTGGTTTTGGTAGAACCTGGAACCACTTTTACATAGCCAGATTCGTCCATATCCAAAATACCTTTGAAGATGTCCGTATTAGGCTTGTGGCCGATGGCTAAGAAGAAACCGCTTACCGCAATTTCAGTCTTTGCTCCTGTCTTATTGTTGACCAAGCGAGCACCGGTTACTCCCGATGCGTCTCCCAGAATTTCTTCCGTTTCTGTGTTCCAGTGAATCTCAATATTGGGTGTGTTTTTCACGCGTTGCTGCATGATTTTCGAAGCGCGCATTTCTTCTCTGCGCACAATCAAATGCACTTTGGGGCATAGGTTGGCCAAGTAGGTTGCTTCTTCTGCAGCCGAGTCTCCCGCGCCTACCACAGCCACTTCCTTACCACGATAGAAGAAGCCATCGCAAACAGCACAAGCCGATACGCCACGATTGGCATAGGTTTCTTCCGAAGGAATGCCCAGATATTTGGCAGTCGCACCGGTAGCCACAATCACTGATTCAGCTTCGAGGATGGTGGTTTCATCGACTGTAATTTTGAATGGATAAACCGAAAAATCAACTGCAGTAGCTAAACCATAGTTGATCTTGGTGCCAAAGCGCTCGGCTTGTTTCTGCAAATCCATCATCATTTGCGAACCGTTTACGCCTTCCGGATAACCCGGAAAGTTCTCCACATCGTTGGTGGTGGTTAGTTGGCCTCCCGGCTGGGCACCGGTGTACAACACAGGTTTCAAACCGGCACGGGCAGCATAAATGGCGGCAGTATATCCGGCTGGGCCGGATCCGATAATCAATACTTTTACTTTGTCGTTACTCATAGCACTTCAACAAAAATTTCAATAAAAAAGGTCTCGAAGATGAGACCTTTAAAGTTAGTAATTACTACAAATGAATTATCCCAAATAAGGTTTTAAAGCTTTGCTTCTGGAGGTGTGACGCAATCTGCGGATCGCCTTTTCTTTGATCTGACGAACGCGCTCGCGGGTTAAGCTGAACTTCTCGCCTATCTCTTCCAAGGTCATCGCATGCTCACCATTCAATCCAAAATACAAGGTGATAACATCTGATTCTCTTTGAGTTAAGGTCGATAAAGCGCGCTGTACTTCACGTCTCAACGAATCGGTCATCAACCCGGAATCAGGTGTTTCTTCGCTGTCGTTTTCCAATACGTCCAACAAGCTGTTTTCCTCGCCTTGTACGAATGGCGCATCCATAGAAACATGGCGACCGGAGATTTTCATGGTATCCACTACTTCCGCAGTGGTCACTTCCAATACTTCGGCTAATTCCTCAGGGGATGGCTCGCGCTCAAACTTTTGCTCTAATTCCGAGAAGGTTTTAGAAATCTTGTTCAATGAACCAACGCGGTTCAATGGCAAACGCACAATGCGTGATTGTTCAGCCAATGCTTGTAAGATCGACTGACGAATCCACCATACGGCATACGAAATGAATTTAAAACCGCGGGTTTCATCGAAACGCTGTGCTGCTTTGATCAAACCTAAGTTACCTTCATTGATCAAATCTCCTAATGACAAACCTTGGTTTTGATATTGCTTTGCTACCGAAACCACAAAGCGAAGGTTCGCTTTCGTCAATTTCTCTAAAGCAATTTGATCACCTTCTTTAATACGCTTCGCCAACTCCACCTCCTCATCGGGCGTCAATAGATCAACCTTACCAATCTCCTGCAAATATTTATCCAGCGACTGGCTCTCGCGGTTCGTGATCTGTTTACTTATCTTTAACTGTCTCATACTGTTTGTCTTTCCTTTAGACCTTTTTCAAACACGTAAAAATCAAAAATTAGTTCCAAAAAACGGTTTTACCAACTAACTACGCAGAAGGTGTTTCTGTTTTCGAAGCAGGCTTCGGCAACAGCACTTTTCTTGAGAGTCTGAATTTACCCGTTTTTTTGTCTACTTCTACTAATTTCACTTTTACTTCTTCGCCTACCTGCATCACTCCGTCCATGGTCTCGAGGCGTTCCCACTTAATTTCGGAGATGTGCAACAAGCCATCTTTGCCAGGCATGAACTCTACAAATGCTCCGAAAGGCATGATTGACTTCACAATTCCGCTATAGGTCTCTCCTACTTCTGGAACGGCTACAATCGCTTTTACACGCCTTACAGCGGCATCCATAACTTCCTGATTATTAGCGAAGATATTCACGATACCTTTATTTGCTACTTCTTCAATTACGATGGTAGCTCCGGTCGTTTTCTGGATGTCTTGTACTACTTTTCCGCCTGGGCCGATTACCGCACCGATCAACTCTTTCTCGATTACGATAGTCACCGCTCTTGGAGCATGTGGCTTCAGGTCAGGTTTCGCAGAAGAGATCGTTTTCTTCATCTCGTTTAAGATGTGTGCACGACCTTCTTTGGCTTGATCTAAGGCTTCTTTCAAAACTTCATACGTCAAACCATCTACTTTCAAGTCCATCTGGCAGGCGGTAATTCCTTTCTCCGTTCCGGTTACTTTAAAGTCCATATCACCCAAGTGATCTTCATCACCTAAGATGTCGGAAAGGATGGCATATTTGCCGGTAGAGCTATCGGAGATCATACCCATTGCAATACCTGAAACAGGACCAGAGATTTGCACACCCGCATCCATCAATGCCAATGAACCGGCACAAACGGTAGCCATGGATGAAGATCCATTGGATTCCAAAATATCGGAAACCAAACGAATGGTATAAGGGCTTTCTGTTAAGTTGGGAAGCACTTGCTTCAACGCACGCATGGCTAAGTTACCGTGTCCAACTTCTCTGCGGCCAGGACCGCGGTTAGGCTTCACCTCGCCTGTTGAGAATGACGGGAAGTTGTAATGCAGGATAAACTTGTTGCTGCCGGAGAACATGGCTCCGTCAATCATCTGCTCATCCAACTTGGTTCCTAAAGTAACACTGCTCAACGATTGTGTTTCACCGCGTGTGAATACGGCAGAACCGTGTGCCATCGGCAAGTAATCGATCTCGGACCAGATCGGTCTGATTTCGTTCGTCTTGCGTCCATCCAAACGAATCTTTTCATTCAACACTAAATCGCGGCAAGCTTTCTTTTGAATGTCTTTCCAATACTTCTTTACCAGGTCTTTGTTGACGGTAGTATCTTCAGGCAATGAAGCCATGTATTCGTCTACAATCTGTCCGAATAACTCAGATCTCTTGTGCTTGTTTGTAAGTTGCTGACGAGCCACTGCATAAACCTTGTCATACAATAAGCTATGAAGTTCTGCCTTGAAGGCTTCGTCTTTCACTTCGTGCTCATACGTACGCTTTACGGTTTTGCCGGTAGCTTGTGTTAATTCAATTTGTAATTGGCACTGAACTTTGATGGCTTCATGCGCCAATTTCAATGCTTCGAGCATATCGGCTTCGCTGATCTCTTTGCACTCGCCTTCCACCATCAAAATATTGTCGATTGATGCGGCAACGATGAAATCCAGGTCTGCCTTTTCTTTCTGGTCGTTGGTTGGGTTGATGATGTACTGACCAGCTACACGTGCTACGCGAACTTCAGAAATAGGACCGTTGAAAGGGATATCCGAAACAGACAATGCGGCTGAAGCTGCGAATGCTGCTAGTGAATCAGGAAGTGAATTTAAATCTCCTGAAATCAATTGAATGATCACCTGCGTTTCAGCATGATAATCATCTGGGAATAAAGGTCTTATAGCGCGGTCTACTAAGCGGCTAATCAATACTTCGTAGTCGGATAATTTACCTTCACGCTTTAAAAAGCCACCTGGAATCTTTCCGGTTGAAGCGAATTTTTCCTGATAGTCAACCGACAAGGGTAAGAAGTCGGTTCCTTCTTTGTGGGATACATTGGCTACAACAGTAGCTAAAAGCATGGTGTTGCCCATGCGTAAAACTACGGCACCATCTGCCTGGCGAGCCAGCTTACCTGTCTCGATTGAAATTTCCCGGCCATCGGGAAGTTTACATGATTTATTAATGATCGTTGAATTCATAAGGTGTTGTTTTAGAAGGAAGGCGCCCAAAGGCGATTCCTAGGTTTATAAAAGCGAAAAGGGAACCTTGATTCGGTTCCCTATTCGTTCTATTTTTTCAAATTATTTTCTAAGCTCTAGTTCCGCCAAGATGGAGCGGTAACGAGTAATATTGGTACGCTGGAGGTAATTCAGTAGTCTTTTACGCTGACCAACCAACTTTATTAGCCCTTGTTGGGTTGAAAAGTCCTTCTTGTGAAGCTTTAAATGCTGAGTTAAGTCGTTGATGCGTGTGGTGAACATCGCAATTTGTGACTCTGGAGAGCCTGTATCTGTTGCTTTTTTTGGCAA
>JABFSO010000489.1 GCA_013140555.1 Cyclobacteriaceae bacterium
CTGCATCTCTTCCATATTCTGACGCACTTCTTCTTCTTGCGCCCGCAGTTCTTCCGTTTGTTGTTGTGATGATAATAGCAAATGTTTAGTTCGTTCGTTGATGCGAACGGTAGAGATGGCTGAGCCAATGTTCTCCGCGAGCTTTTCAATAAACTCAATCTGGTATTTTTCAAACTTATGGAATGAGGCCAGCTCCATCACTCCATGAATTTCATCATTGATTTTTAAAGGCACAATCAATACCGCAGAAGGTGTTGCCTCGCCCAGCCCCGAAGTAATTTGCACATAATCTTTTGGAATGTCCAACAAATACATGGTCTCTTTCTCCAGCACACATTGTCCGATCAAGCCTTCACCAACATTTACCTTTTTTTCTAAAAACTTCTTCCTTTCGTACGCATAGCAGGCAACCAATGATAAAAAGTGGTTGTTTTTATCTTCAGTATTGAGAAGGAACAAGCCGCCCTGATTGGAATCAGTACGGGCTTGTTTCATCGCTTGATCGTATTGATGGTGTCTGGTGAGGTATTGACCGTGTGCTATCACTATTCTGCCGCTGAATTTCTGCCTTCTATCTAAAATTGATCTAATTTTTGCCTTATTCATGGCAAATTGCTAGCCAAACAATTATAAGCTAAAGTGTTTTGTTTAAAGTCATATACCCAAATCAAATGAGCAATGAGCAAATGAAATCGATTCAGCTGCGAATACATGAGTCGCTCGGCAATCTTGAGTCAACCTTGGGCAGCCGGGAGAAGATCGAGGAAATTGTTTTGGAAATTGTCGACAAGACACCTCAGCAGTTCAACCAGATAGAGAAAGTGTTAGCACAAAAGAATAGTAAAGAGGCTGCGGCCATCTTGCACAAAATAAAGGTGCGCTACGCCTATTTGGGTTTAGATGATCTCTTTTTAGAATTGAGTAATTGGGAAGACACATTGAATACCGATCAAGCCATCATCAATCCATTAGAACCATTAATCTACTTTAGAGACATGAACTCGCAAATAAACGATACATTGAAAAAGTCCTCCTACTACCTTCATCGTGATGTTGCGGCAAGCGAAACATTGCCGCTGAATGGAAAGGTCGTATTGGTGGCCGAGGATGACGAAGTGAACAGCATGGTTTTTGAACTTTTTATCAAAGAGCTCGGGGCCCATGTGGTGGTTGCGCATGATGGCAACGAAGCCGTGAAGTTAACATTAGATCAAAAACCGGATATGATATTTATGGATGTGCACATGCCTTTTTTTAGTGGACTCGAAGCGATTCAACAGTTAAGAGCAAAGGGAGTTAATTGCCCCATCATTTCTCTTTCGGCATCTACGCGTTTAAATGAGCGCGATCAATCCATTGCCATGGGAGCGAACGAATTTTTAATTAAGCCTGCCAATCGGGTTACGATTCGGCAAATTTTGATGAAGTATCTGGAGTCGAAAGAAATAAATTCTTGAGCTAGAAAAACGAATGTGTCTTTGCTAATTAAAAATAGACCTTTTAAAGCGTACGCTGCAGGGGTTGCGTTTCTGCTACTGAGCCACTTTAACTATGGTCAGCGTGTTATTAATATGCTCGATCAGATATCGAAGCAAAGGTCTCCCATCTCACAGGTTGATTCATTTAATAAATCGGGCTATGAGATTTTGTTTACAAGCCCTGGTGAGGCGCGCATATTATTCAACGAAGCCCAACAGATCGCAACGAAAAATAAGTATTGGAGTGGCTTAGCGCTATCGCTGAAGTACAAGGCTATTTCGTATGATGTGCAAGGCAATGCCAATGAGGCAATTGAATATTACCTGCAAGCGTTGCCCATCTTAGAGCAATTGAAGGATACGATCGGAGTGGCACGTTTAAAAAATAATATAGGCATCGCATACAAAAACCTGAACGATTACCGAAGTGCTAATCGCTATTATAATGAGTCCATTCAACTAAAAGGATCGGTGCGCGACATCAAGGGAGTAGCATATGGCTATAGCAATCTGGGCGAATTGAAAATTCTGCAGCGTCAGTACGAAGAATCGTTGCCATTGTTCAATCGGGCTTTTTCAATACTGGATTCGCTCAAAGACGAAAGCGGTAGCGCTACGGTACTTTCGAATATAGGCGATGTATACCTCCAGATGGGTGACTATAAAAAATCGTTGGAGTACACATTACGGGCAAAAAAGATTGAAGAGCTTGAGAAAAATGATGTAAACAAAGCTTCTTCCTATTTACAATTGGCGAAAGGTTATTATCAAATAGGCGAAATGCAGAATGCCGAAAGTATGCTCGACAGCGCAGAGCAATTGGCCACAAAAAATAGCGCGTTGAAAGATTTCTATAAGTGCCAACTGCTACGGGTAGAAGTGTTGAGCAGAGAAGGCGACCTCAAAGCAATAACGAAACAGTATGAAAAAATACTAACACTAAAAGACAGTATTGCTTCTATTGATGATATGGCCGAAACAGCGCGAGTGCGCGAAATTCTGGAGAGCAAGCAAAAAGAAGCAGAGATCGCGGCCTTAAAAAAAGAGTTTGCCTTAAACAAAGAATTGCTCCGCAAGCAGCAGAAAGGAACAGCTTTTGGTGTCGTGATCATTGTGCTGATGGTGTGTTTGATCATTTTGGTGGTTTCTATTTTGCAGCTGAGCGGCACAAAGAATCGCGAACTAAAATCGAAGATGGAAGAGCGCGACAAGGCGATAGAAGAAGCCATGGAGTCCAATCGTCTTAAAACTGTTTTTATGGGCACATTGTCACATGAAGTGCGAACGCCCCTACAAGGTATACAAGGAATTGTTGAGCTGATGGAAATCCCGCAACTGTCGGAAGCACAACGACAAGAATACTTACGCATCATTAAACGAAGAGCGATTGACCTTCAAAATGTAATTGAGTCACTTTTGGATATGGCAAGCATAGAAACCGGTAGGGTGGTGGCGAACCCGGTTCGAATAGACTTGCACGATGTGATTCATGAAATTTACCATCAAGAGCTTTTAACGATTGGATTGCATCGAACGAAAGTAACTTATCAACTTCACAATCAATTGCCAATTGGTTCTTATGCCGATATGGATCCCCAACATCTGAAACAAGTATTAATTAACTTGTTTACCAATGCCACAAAGTTTACCCGTCAGGGCAGCATTGAAGTAATCAGTGCAGTTCAGGGAGATAATTTTATCATTAAAGTGGTTGATTCAGGAATTGGCATAAAGCCTGAAAATCTGAAAACTATCTTTGAACCGTTTCGTCAGGAGGATGAAGGTTTAAACCGGTCAGCTGGAGGAATGGGTTTGGGATTGACCATTTGTAAACGATTTGTTGCGTTGTGGGGTGGCGAAATCACTGCCTCTGCCAATGAAGAAATCGGTAGCACATTTTACTTTACCATTCCGATGGCTTCCGTATGAAGGAGAAACCCTTTATTGATCACCTTTTCTTAAAGATTGCTGCCATTGGTTTTGACAAGACCGATAGAGATGAAGTTCGCGCCATTAAAAACCAATTAGTTCTTCTGGCCATTTTAATGTCGTGTGGAGGAATGGTATGGGGCACAATGTTATTTTATTTTCAAATTTATTGGGCCGCTATTATTCCATTCGGCTATGTGGTTATTTCTGGTTTCAATTTAGCGGATCTGAATTATTTCAAGAGATATAAGAGAAGTGTGCAGGTGCAGATATTCATTAGCATGATGCTTCCCTTTTTTCTTCAATGGGTGTTGGGTGGATTTATTGCTTCCGGATCTGTCATGCTTTGGTCTACATTGGCGTTGATTGGGTCTATTTCTTTGTTGCAGGGAAAGCGCGTATATCCGTGGTTGTTTCTCTACATACTGCTCACTTTATTTTCATTTTGGATTGAACCCAACGTGAAGGAAATGAGGCCCGCCATTCTTTCCGGAGACATTCCATTGATTTTGCTTTTGATCAATGTACTGATGATTGTTTCCATTGTTTTTGTTTTATCAAAGATTAAAACTGACCAGGATATTCGGATTAACGAACAACTTCGAGAAACAACCAATAAACTGAAACAAGCCAAAGAACAAGCTGAAGAGTCCAATCAATTGAAAACAATTTTTCTGGGAAATCTATCGCACGAAGTGCGCACACCACTTCAAGGCATACAAGGCTTAGCTGAACTATTGGAGGCATCTTCGATTTCTGAAGAGAAGCGAATCGTTTTCTTGCAATTGATTCAACGAAGAACTAAAGACCTGCAAGGTATCATTGAATCGTTGTTGGATTTGGCTAGTATTGAATCCGGAGAAATCCGTCCTTTTACAACGACCATTTATCTAAAGCAATTTTTGGAGAATTTCTATCAACAAGCTTTGAGCAATCTCCAGTTAAGGTCATCTCCTATTGAATTCGAGCTGCGGTTATCCATTCCGGAAAACTCCTGTGTGACGGTTGACCCCAATCATTTAACACAAGTACTCACAAATTTATTTTCTAACGCAATCAAGTTTACAGATCAAGGGTCAATATCTTTACAATGCGTAATGGAGTCAATGAACTATCGGATTCGGATATCGGATACAGGAATTGGTATTGGC
>JABFSO010000054.1 GCA_013140555.1 Cyclobacteriaceae bacterium
ATGGAATCACTTTCCCGGTGTTGCCGTCCACCCAATGAGACCATGCCCCGTGGAAGCGATCTGCTTTTTCTAAAAATGTAACAATCTTATTGACTTGTTGTACGCCTTGCTGTCGTGTAATAAAGTTACGCTCGATGCCTACGAGCATTGCCATTAAACCAAATCCCGTTCCACCGGTGGTTACTGTATTGCCAGAAGTGTTTCGTTCGCGCGCCATGCCGCTGGCCGGATGCGCTAAATCATAGAAATACTGAAATGTCTTTTTTTGCGTGAGAGTTAATAACTCATCATCACTAATAGTTGGAAACTTGGGAGTGGGATTTATTTGGGTAATGATTTTGATAAAGAATCCAGTGTCAAAAGGTTTTTTTGTAGCTGCGAGAAGACTAGTAGAAACGGTCAGATAGTAAGTACTCCAATAATTAAGAGGAGCTGAAGGAGTTACACTCACTACACTGTCCTTATGACTAAAAGAAAAGTTAACCGGAATATTGCCAGTATTGTTTGACCAAACCAAACCTGCTTCTGCTGTTTGGCGATCTACAGGCTCAGAAAAATAAAGTGTGATGCTGGGTGTTGTTGATGTGTTCGTGTACTTATAACTAATGGGGCGGCCATCTAGTTCAAAATTTGTGATCGTGAAAGGGTCATTAGATTGAGGCGTTTGTTCATTTTTTGCGCATGAAAAAACAAGAAACAAGAGAACAAAAGCTAGCGGTTTTTTCATGAAGCAGTATCAAAAAAATTAAAGAGAGGGCGATTGTTCTATCGCACCCCTCTTTAGAAGAAAATTAATTAACCCAAAAAATCTTATCTACCTGCTACGCCAAGGTTGTAAAGAGCAGTAACATCTTTTTGTGCAAGCACTGTGTTATAAACACGAACATCATCAATCGATGCTGTCGCTAGAGGTGCCCAATCAGGACGGGTTGCACCGGCAAATCCAAGGTCACTTGATGCCATGCTACCAAATACAGCCAAAGCTGGAACTCTCATTTTTAAAACACCGGCAGTAGTTCCACGCTTGGTGTAACCACCTACTGAAACTCCATTTGCATACAACTTGAACAAGCCAGTTGAACCTTCCCAAGTCATTGTATATAATGCCCAATCTTTGCCACCTTTAAAGTATGCACCGGTTTGACCATTTCCATCAGGTGTAGCAGCATCATTGTTAAACAACGCTACGTTATCTTCACCTCTTTGAGAACCATCTCCCATAGTAGTATTCAGGTAATTCTTAAACTCAAGAGTGTCAGAAGCAGGCAAATGACGGCCTGTTTCTACGCATGCCTGAATATTTCCCCAGAAATCGGTAGAGGTAGGAATGATTCCAAAAAGTGAAGTAAAACCACCTCCGGCAACTCCTTTTTGTCCTCTGATGTTAACCCACAAGCTAACGGTAAAATTGTTCAACGCGTCTACTGTGTTAATTTTTGTAATCGCGGGATAAACGATTCCACCCTTTGTTAATTGAAGCGCTTTTCCAATTTTACCTGTTGTGAATCCGGTAGTACCTACTGTTTTTGTAGGGGCAGTGCTTGAAAGTCTTTCGTTGTTGGTATCATCAAAAGTCCAGTGAGCAACCAAGTTTGTTGATGCCACTTCATTCGAATTGTTGTAGCCATCAATCGCTGGGAGTGCATCGTCACTTTTCGAGCATCCCGCAAAGGTAAATAGCGCCAACGCTATTGCGCCTCCTGCCAAGTAATTCATTGTTTTTTTCATTTGTTTTTAAGTTTAAAAATTGAACGGACTAAAATTTAATTGGTAAAATCTATTTTCAACTTAGTGAAGTCAATGGTTCACTAAGAAACTCTGTCAGGATTACTATGGTGAACCTCGCGTATCAAATTCAGGTGCCATGGCTATAATTTATTATTAATAACCAGGGTTCTGCGTCAACTTACCACCACTCAATAAAATTTGAGAATTAGGCACGGGCAACAACTCATGTTTGCCATCTACAAAATTTGTCTTACCTGCTGCCCTCAAAACCTGACCTACTCTTCCCTGGCGCACTAAGTCCCAGAAGCGATCGTGCTCCATAGCAAATTCCAATCGCCTCTCTTTCCAAATATCATCCAGGGTAGCACTACCTTTTGGAGCAAGTCCTGCTCTTTGTCTTATTTTATTCAAATTAGTTAAGACATCTCCGCCAGTATGAAAAGCTGCTTCAGCATTCATAAGCAATACCTCTGCATATCGAAGTATTCGAACATTCTTGGGCCTATCCTTATCCAGCTTATTCGCAAATTCTTCCTTGGTCATACTTGTATACGCCTTATAATTGTAATACAAGTTTTGCACAGAGTCAGAACTTGGTATCCTTCTTCCATCCCATAGGGTAGTGCCTTTATGCGTGCCAGAGTTATCAATAAAAATTACTGTGGCGGCCTTTCTTAAGTCTCCCGTTTCATAGGTGTTAATTAAATCAGGTGTTGGATTATTAAAACCATAACCTAAATCATCCCAACCACCCATTCCTCCCACTCGTGGTCCTTGACTTACGATGTAGTTATCAATTTTTAGATTGGCATTGTTGAATTTTCCGGTTTGAATTTCAAAGATGGATTCTGCATTGTTATCTCCGACCTGTCTCCAGATTGTTGCATAATCCGGAACCAAGGAATACTGATTAGATGCAATGACAGCATCTGTTAATGCTTTCACTTTAGCCCAGTCACCCAAATACATATACACTTTTGCTAACAGTGTTTGTGCGGTTCCTTTTGTTACATGTCCTGCTACCGCTTGAGACTTGATTGGAAGGTTATCTACCGCAAATTGCAAATCCTGAATAATGCTATCATATACTTGTGCTTTGGGGGCGCGGGTTGCATACACCGGATCGGTCTCTGCCTCTTTCAAATTTTTTGGAACACGTAGTACAAGTGGTACATCACCGAACATTCGCACCATATTGAAATACAAATAACCTCTGATGAATCGAATTTCACCCTGGTAAATTTTTTTCTGAGCCAGTGGGGTAGAAGCGGTATTCATAAGGTTAAGCGTCTCATTAGCTGCTCCAATCCCTATATAATGACCACTCCACATTGTTTCACAAAATTTATTGGTAGATGTTGTGGTGAAGTTATCTAAATCTCCTATGGGCACCGCCTGATCTCCGGCCGTGCTCCCTTTGTCAGCATCATCAGAGATCGTACAGGTAACTGAAATAAATCCCCAGCCATGTACATCGCCATTACTAAAGCAATCTCCTTGCGTTAGGCTGTTATATGTGCCGGTAACAAATTTTTGTACTAAGGCAGGGTCATTTGTAACACCTCCCTGAACTTTAACATTCAAAAAATCCTCATTGCACGAAATGGCCAGCAACATGATAATTGCCATCCCAACATTTCTTCTGAAAAAAATCTTTTTCATTTATTTGATTGTTTTCTTTCAATAATTAAAACCCAATGTTCACACCCATTGCAATAGTTCGTGTAGTGGGATATGCTGTTAGCTCAATCCCCGAATTAATCACTGACCCTGGTAATTCTGCTGTAAAGCCAGTATAATCTTGGAAAGTGAAGAGGTTTTGAGACGTTAAGAATACTCGAAAGCTGGAGAGTCTAGCCCTCGTTAACAATGCCGGTGGAAGGGAATATCCAATAGTCAAATTATTGATTCGTACAAATGATCCTGATTCAACAAAATAATCAGAGGCTGGTAAATTTCCAGTGTTGGCAGCAGGCTCTTTCTGACTGCGGTTAGCAGAGGTCCAGCGACTATAGACAACCGACTTCTCTATATTATCTGTGCCCAAAATGCGAACTCCTTTTTTTCCATTGTAAACCTTGTTACCAACATTACCATAAATACTTATGTTGAAGTCCCATCGCTTGTAATTAGCGCCAAGATTCAATCCGAAATAGGCAACTGGTTGATATGACCCAACATACTGACGATCTTTGTTGTCAATTATACCATCTCCATTGAGATCTTGATATTTAAAATCGCCTGCCTGAGCAGTAGGTTGAATTATTTTACCATTTTGAGCCACATAATTGGCCACATCTGCATCTGAATTGAATACTCCTATGGTCTTCAACACATAAAAACTACCTACCGGTTGGCCTACATTGGTATTGGTAACAGGCCCTTGAGACCCAACTCCACCACCTGCAATAGGTGATCCTCCATTTAAATCCAAAACATTATTACTATTGAAGGTTGCATTTGCATTGATAGTATAGGATAGATTTTCATTTATTTTATCCTTCCAATTCAGAGCCACTTCTAGTCCTTTATTTTGAATAACACCGGCATTTGCTACTACATTATGATCTATATCCAATATAGTATGGCGGATCCCTTTGAAAATAAGGGCATTGTTCACTTTCTTATCATAGTAATTTATTTCACCTGTCAGTTTTGAATCCAAAATCCCAAATTCAATAGCGAAATCAAATTCCTCAGTTATCTCCCATACGATCTCAGTGTCTTTGAACTGATCCTTCCGAGCCCCATTGGTCGCTGAAGAGTTATATCCATTAAATGCATAAGGTAAATTGATGGTGAATACATTGGTATAAGAATCTGAATCTATCTGATCATTACCAACTTTGCCATAAGAAGCCCTAATCTTTAAGAGATCAAAAACTTTTTGGTTCTGCATAAATGGCTCACGACTTGCTACCCAAGCTAAACCTACCGATGGATAATTTTGCCAGCGATTGGCACTTGGCAACCGAGAGCTACCATCTCTACGCACTGTGGCTGTAAGTAGGTATTTTCCATTATAAGAATAATTCAATCTGGCGAGGTATGAATTTCTTGTCCAAGCATCACCACCACCATTGTTTTGCGAGGTGTTGGCATCGCCCACTCCGATATACCATAGATTAGGATCGGCTGGTACATCCTTGCGAGAAGCAGATATAAAACTAGATTCAAAACTCTCTGCTGTAGTGCCTCCGAGAAATGTAATTTCGTGATTGTTAATTTTTTTGTTTATCGTGAAAGTATTGTCCCATACCCATCTTGCGGCTTGGGAATTCTGAACAGTTAACGCGCTTTGAGGATTACGTTGGTTTCCGCCAGCGATTATGAATGTACTTTCATCACTTTCAAACTGATAATTATAGACTCTATTTGTTGCGTTGCGAACGTCTACCCCAAAAGAAGATTTAACAGTTAACCAGCTAAGTGGTTTTAGCTCGATAAAGGTGGAGCCTTGTATACGATCCTCTTTCACTTTCACACTATTATTTTTGATGTCTAGCAATGGATTACCCACATTTTGATAGGAAGATGTGTTGCCATACTTTCCGTTAACAATACTTGGAATAAATGGCGCTGCCCGATAGGCATCATTATAAACCGATCCTACACTTCCAAACGCATCAATATTCAGATTATTAAATCCATTCTGGTTCACACTATTTGCATAGGAACCCTGAAATCCAAACTTAGCGATGTTATTAATCTTATACTCATTGTTCAAACGCATGGTAAATCGTTTGAAGTCATTATCTATAACGATTCCTTCGTCTGTTAAATACCCTACATTAAACAAATAGGTAGATTTATCTGTACCTGAGGAAAGTGAGATATTATGATTTTGCTGCAGTGCAGTTCTTAAAATGACATCATACCAATTGGTGTTATACGAAGATGCAGGAGGGGCTGAGCCTGTTGCAGCTTGCACATAATTACTATATTCTCTGCTATTTGCCATCTCAACCAAATTAGAGGCCTGCCGGAAACCAACGCTATTATTGTAATTGATGACCAGTTTACCTTCCTTTCCTCTTTTGGTGGTAATAATTATAACTCCATTAGCACCTCTTGATCCATAAATAGCTGCTGCCGATGCATCCTTTAAAATATTCATATCTACAATATCAGCCGTATTGATGTTGGAGATATCATCCGTAAGTACACCATCTACAACATACAAAGCCGTTGTTCCTCCGAGAGTAGTTCCGACACCCCTCACCCTAATCTGTGGCGAAGATCCAGGCTGGCCGCTACTAATAATCTGAACCCCCGCTACTTTACCTTGCAATGCCTGCGTAGCGGTTAATACTGGCTGCTTATATAGTTCATCGCCCTTTACGTTGGCCGTAGAGCCGGTGATGTCTGACTTCTTTTGCACGCCATATCCAACTACCACCACTTCTTCCAATTGCTGCGTATCGGTTTCTAGCACTACATCGATCACCGTTTGGCCACCAATGGCTACCGTTTTCATGGTGTATCCAATAAAAGAGAAAGAAAGCTCCTTGTCTGAATCGGCCAGTTCCAATGAATAACTTCCATCGATATCGGTTGTGGTACCCTTTGAGGTGCCCACGATCACCACATTTACGCCCGGCATTTCCACGCTTTTGCCGCCTTCCAAGGTCGTTACCTTCCCCTTAACCATGCGGACTTGAGCCGCCAAAGTGGTCGAAATTGCGGTCAAAACAGTGAAAATCAATATTCTAGAGAAGCTTTTACCCATCATAAATCGAGCTTTTGAAGTTGCAATACCTTACTAATTTATTCAGAATCAATACCAGTCAATAATTTTTAAAGATTTTATTGTAAAAACAGGTATTAAAGCTAGTAATAACGCAATAGCCAATTTCACACAATAAAAACATTGATTTCAACCGTTTACGGCTAAATTTTTGGACTTATCGCGACTGGTTATCCCAGAAAAAAAACATTGTTTTTTTTCTGCCTAAATTCGGCAAAAAATTTACGCCAACGATTTCGCTTTTTTGGGCTTTACCTTGGGGGTTGATTCGGGGTAAAGCATCACTTCCTCCCATTTGGAGGCGCTTAACCGCTTTCCCGAGTCTTCTAATTCCTTCAATCGAGTCATCACTTTCGTGCGAAATGCCCAAACAGTGTTTAAACCAACTTCCAATTGCTTGGCAAATGACTCAAGGGTGCCTTCTTTTTTACCCACTACACACAAATAAGCAATATAAAATGCCTTTTCCAGCGGAAATTTGATGCCCTGAAAGATGGTAAAGGCGGTAATCGACTCATTATAGCCGCATTTTGTACACCTGCGTGCAAATTTCTGGGCTCCTTCAAAGTACTTGGGGTTGCCGCACTTGCCGCAGTGAAACCCGTGTTCCCACTTGAGGGTCTCTAAAAAACGGTAACACGACAGGGTATTCGGATAAAGTGTCTTAAACTCATCGTAGTTCATGGTTTTTTCCATCAACATCTCCTCCAACACCTCTTTCACCCTATTCTTCAGTTTCCAGTTATCTAAATCGAGTAGCGAGTTGATCTGGTTGATTTCGGTGGATTGCTTCACCAGCTTGTGGTTGCTTTCTTCCAAAGCTAAATTCTTCGCATCCAGCTCCAGTGTGCGCTCCTTGACGCGCTGCTCCAACTCGCGGTTTACAGTGTCTTTCAATTGCATGTTGGCCTCATGCTGACGAATGATCTTGCGAAGTGCGCGATCGCGATTGTCTTTTAAGATGCGGATACGGTCGCCCAACGCCAATGTGAGAAACAACATTTCTAACACAAAACTTAAATGCAAACTGTAATGCGAAAGGATGGTGAAGGGTAAGAAGTTGAAGTACACCATCGCGCGCAGAAAGAAGCCGGCAAACAGTACCCCATACGCTATCACAAAGAAACGAGCGGGCCGATAGCCATTTCTCCACACATGAATAGCCGAATAAAAAATAAGTGAGAGTGGCGCAATCTCAATGATGCGTTGACTAAAAATAGCAGGCGCAAAAAATAAGGCATATAAAAATATCACCGTGCGCAGCGCAATAGCCCACTTGAAAATAGTATTCAGCGTGGGGCCGTTGGCGGCTAAACTCAAAAACCGTCTGGTGAAAATCAGCGACCACAAAATCACCAGATAAAGTGAAATACCGGTAGCATACGCATTCCACTGAGGTTGATTCGGCCACAGATACTGAAAGCCGATGCCATCCAAACTCATGGCATACAAGGCTACACTGATGATATAAAAGATGTAGTAGATGTATTTGATTTCGCGAATGGCGAGGAACGTAAGAAAATTGTACAAGGCGATGATCAAGATCATGCCATAGAATGTACCAAATAGAAAATATTCGTTGAGTGAATAATAAATAAATCGATTGGTAGACCGGAACGCAATGCGGATGTCAGCAAAATCGTGCGATTGCACTTTGAAGTAATAGAACATGACGGTGTCACTCTTCATGTTCAGCATCAACTCGAAATTCTTGTGGCGGAACAAGCGATCGGTAAACGGCTGTTCATCGCCCAACTTTACCAGTTGATAGGTGCCATCCACTTGCGGCACATAGGCGTCAATATGATCGATGGTTTGATCGTAAAATTCGAGCAACCATGCCTTTTGGGTATTCGCTACATGGCGAATGGGCAAACGCACCCAATACGATGCATTGGGTACAAAGTCTTTGTTGCGATAGTCGGTATGTTGTTGAAACTTGGTAGCAAATGTGGATGAAGAAATCTGCTCGAAGGTGACTGCATTCGAAACATCTTTGTAGTACATCAACTCATACGGCATGAAATTGCGCTCTTCAATGCGGTCGTCAACCTCTACCGGTTGTTGCGCTTGCAATGAAAAGGTAAATGCAACTGAGATAATAAGTGATACAACTATTCTCATTCTTCTTGTCCGACACTATTACTTTAACCAACCTCCCTGAAAGCCTGCTTTCTTCAATCCGTCTACTACATACTTATTTTTTTTCATCAATTCCCACACCAATCCGCTTTGGTGATTTTCTAATTGGATGATAATAGGACCTTGATCAATGCCCAAGTAATCTATATCAAACCATTCATGAATTCCGCCCTCGCGTTCTATGGTGAGATTAAACGCATCGGTAAAACCATATTGCTTGTAAAGCTTTTTCCCGAATTGTCTTTTCATCTGCTGCAATGCAGGTATACAAATTTCCGGTGCAAACGGAATGGAGCCGCCCGCTGCGGTGGGTGCAATGGTGCCATCATCTTTCACATACCATTGTGCCGCTCCGCGCGCGTTGTAGCCTTCAAAACTGATGTTGATATTAATCTTCCCATCGTTTCCGGGACCATCACATGCGGTGAGTCCCCAGATATTTTCACCATAGCCAATGTAGCCGGCAGGATTGTTGACACAATACGCGCGGTTGGCATACGTAGCCCTGCGCGAGTTTTCAAAATAGTCGATGCCCTTGCTTTTCGTATAGTCATCTTGAATGCCGCGGAAGTCGATCCACACGTGCGAATACTGATGCCCAAACAACGGGCCGAAGTTGATGTGCTCCTGATCATAGTATTTTCCCCACTGATAGGTTTCAGTCCAGGCTTTCCAACTTGATGGAGGGATCGGATGTGTGGGCGAAGCCAATCCCAAAATGTACAAGAGGATCGCTTCGTTGTAGCCCTTCCAGGTGGCGTTTAGAAAACCCATCTCAGGCTTCCAGCCCATGGTCATCACATCTTTTCCATTCATCGCCCAGTCCCACTCTACCGACAGGTACAATGCATCGGCTATATCTCTGATTTTTTTCTCTTTATCGCTAGCCCCATCAAAATAAGTTTGGCACGAAAGAATACCCATCATCAACAGACCCGTGTCGATGGTGGAAAGCTCCACATTACGAAAACGATCACCCTTTCTCATATCAATAAAGTGATAGAAAAATCCTTTGTAGCCTGTCACACCAGTAGAAGCATCTCCTTTCGGGGAATTGTGAAAAAACAGAAGCGTCTTCAACACACGCTCTGCCGCTTGATCGCGTGTGATGTAGCCACGCTCAACACCTATTATATAAGAGGTCAATCCAAAACCCGTAGAAGCAATACTCGAAAACGAAGGCGTTGGCCAGCGGTCAGGTAGATTGCCGGTAGTTGAATCCGCCAGATCCCAAAAGAATCCGAACGTATCGCGTGAAAGCGAATCTAAAAACGGCTTTGTATCCGCAACCGGCTGTTGTGATTTTTGGTTACACGAAAAGAAAAGGAGTAACCCTAGTGTGAGAACAGAAATCTTCTTCATCTTCTATATATCTTTAATCAGGTGAAGTTAGTAAGAAATCAAAAGATTACCAGAATGATAAAGTGGTAATCGGAGTTTTTTGGTGTTGGGCCGATACTTTAGTTATTGGTTGGGCTTAACTAGTTACAGAGGTATTTAGCACAAAGTCATACAAAGAATCACAAAGTTGCACCAAGCATTACCTCGGATGATAAATCCGCTTCCTAAATCTTCTACCGAGCATGACCAATTAGAGTAACTCATAAAGTTACACAGACCAAAGTATAGCTTGGGCCGAACACTTAAGAGGGATCTATTTTAAAATTGATTGGGGGTCTAACTCCATTTTTTAATACACCACTACATATAAAGTCTCTAATCTCTTGTGTTACCGATCCACCAAGGCTAACTGCCTTGTTTAAATCCTTACAGGCCTTTTTATATTGCTTTTTGTCAGCAAACTGCTCTGCTCTGATAAGATAAGCTTGCCAAAAATTACTATCTGACTTTATTGTCATTGATAAATCACTCATAATTTTATCCGTAGGTTCCTTCAAAGCAATTCTTATAATAGCCCTCATGATGTAGCTATACGCTTTGCTCGGGGACAAGATGAACCCTTTCTCTACATCAGCGTAGGCAGCTTTCACATTATTAAGTCTGGCATAGCACAGTGCGCGGAAAAAATAATTCACATAATTTGTGATGGAAACACTGTCTAACCTAATGACTGCATTTAAATCTTGTATAGCCAAAGGTAATGTCTGATTTCTGAATAGGTAAACCTCTAATCTGGAAACATATGCATCCTTATAGTTCGGATCTAAAGAAATTGCTTTTGAAAAACTTTGAATTGCAGACACAGTATCTTTCATGCCCAATTTGGCGATTCCCTGATTACGATAAAATTCTTTTGAATCGTCTCCAAGTTCCTTAGCTTTTTGCAGATAACTCCAAGCTTTTTCGTAACGCTTTAAATTGATCTCGATACCTGCACGATTAGTAAACCACTTTAGTTTATCAAATTCTAAAGTTTCTATTTTTTCCAAAAGACTATCGACAGCAATAAAATTCAATCTTCGGGAGTAACAATCAGCCAATGAAATATATCCATCTGCATCTGCCTTTTTTATCGAGACGTGCATTGTAAAGTATTTTATTGCGGAATCAAGTTGATCAAGGTTCTTAAATGAAATGCCCATTAGAAAGAATGGTGACAAAGATTGATTAGTATGATGGGGTAAATACTTTCTCAAATCCTCAATAGACTCCTTATACTTTCCCAAATGATAATATATAAGACCTCTATCATATTGTAACACCTTAAATGCAGGAAAGGCTGAAATGCTTATACTGAAATCAGGCAGCGCTTCTTTATACCTATTTAAACTTAGGAATACAGAGCCTCTTCCAAAGCGTAAATTAGGGTTATTTGGGATTAATTTAATTACTGCATCAAAATCTACCAATGCATCTTCGAATTTCTTGGAAAGGCGGTTTGCATCCGCTTTGCCGATCAAGGCCAAAGTATCATTAGGATTAATTTTTAGAGACTGCTTATAACTTTCGATCGATTTATCAAATTGCTTTAGCATGCTTTCAGCCTCTCCTTTGTGTCTAAATGCAACCCCAGAAGAGGGATTGAGTTGTAAGGCTTTAGAAAAGAAACCGATGGATTCTTCATACTCCTTATTGATCAATTTAGCTTTTCCGTAAGCAATGAATTCATCTACAGTCGTATCTGACTTCATTGGTGCAGCTGCAACATTTGAAACAATCAAGTAGCTGACGAACACTAGATAACTATATTTCATTTTGTCCAAGTTTCTTTTTTTAGCTCAATATCTATTTTTTACCTTAGACATTCATTATTTCATTCAAATCTTTCGCGTTAATCGTAACAAATTAGTTCAAACAAATCCGAGCAATAATGACATTATGAATTGCTTTGTTAAACCTATTGCCTTAATTTCAATTTAACAATGAACTATGAAGTCGGTAAATTCATCATATTAGTAAAATGAAGAGAATCTATTTTACACTCTTATCTAGCCTAATAAGTTTTGCTTGCCAAGGACAAACATTATTTTATAGTACTCTACATGAATCTGATTGGTTGTCTAATCCGGAGATAACGATTAATAGCTTAGTGATGGCAAAGAACCTGGCGCTATTCAAACCAAGATACACAAGGGATTCCATTAAGAATGATTTCACAATCTGGACTTTTCAACATGACACTTTAAAAATTGTTAAACACCTAACCAAGCAAAATAAAGACAGCCTTATTGGTCGATTCAAGTTTGATTTTGATTCGGATAAAGTTCATTTGAGTATCTATATCAATCGTGAAAAATTCAATTTTAAAATTGGTATTGTATCCACTGGAAGCTATGCTATTCTGTATCAAAGAAAAGAAAGGAGAGTAAACTTCGTAGCAACTATTCACAGCGACCAAGAGATCAAAGCAGGCCTTTCCCTAAACGGCTATATTGTACACCTTTCTCGTAAAATGATTAAAGAGCTAGATGGAAAAGAAGTAAGAATTAAAGGAAAGGTCACTTGGGTAGACGCCAATTCACGAAACAAGCGTGGCGAGGTACAACAAGGATTTGATACAATTACCAAACATTTGCTTCAGCCTGTTATTACAATTGTTAAAAATTGACTTGCATAATCAATCTTTACGCATATAGGAAACTCTTCTATCGGGAAGAATCTATTCTGAATAATCCCAAATCGCAAGTATTACCTCGGATGATAAATCCTTTTCGCTTCTTGATACACTTTCTCTTTGTTGAGTGTCATGGGCTTTGTCTTTTGCTCCACAAATAAATTCATCTGGTCAGCATAGTGATCGCTTTTCGGATTGTTGGAAGCACCATAGCAATGAATGGTTTCGATCTCCGGACCGGCTGCCGTAAACTTCACTAACTCAATATACGATTCACCTTGGTTGCCTCGCATAGTGCCATGCTCATCGGGCACGGAGTGCATAGCCGCAATTACATCGGGCAAACCCGGCAATGAAACGCGTTTGTCTCCTCGAACCAATTTTTGATATTCGCCTAGTGTAATATTCGCGCGACCGAAATTTTCGAGCATGTACTTCTTCGCGAAGGCAATCAACTCCAAACATTTTTGTTTTGTCAAAGTACGGTACGTAGCACCTCCCGCTTGCTCATTCACAACCTGATAATAGATGATCGCAAAGATCGCAGCTCCTTTACTATCAATCGTAGCCTTGCGATCCCACGATATCAAATTTTGAATCACTTCCTGATGATCGGGTAAATCGTTTGGCGAAAGCTGAAACAATACATTGGCATCCGTTTGGTAAGCCAACTTTTGCGGTAACTGCAAATCGTATTTGATCCGTTTAAAATCTTCATAGCTCACCTGCGGATATTGCGCAATCAATTCCATGAATCGCTTGCTGCGATTATTGTCATGTATTTCATAGCCCATCGCCTTATCATTGTAATTGCCGGCTGAAATATTATTCGCCTCCGCAGTGGCATTGAAGGGTGAGTGATTGCTGTTGTACAAATAACCAGATACGGGATTTACTAACTGCGGCAATTGATCAATCGGATAAAAATCATTCCACAAAGTTTGAGAAGTATTTCCCGGCACGGTTGCATTCCAATCATAGCCAGGCTTGCGTACCGGAATTTTTCCGTTACTGATATAATAGATTGTATCATACTTATCCGCATAAATAATATTGTAACCGGAGATGGCTCCCATGGAAAGAGCGCGTTTGAACTCTGTAAAATTTCTCGCTTTGTTCATACGATACCATTGCTCGAGTGCGCGAATTTCCATCAACGCTCCGGTGCGTATCGCGAAGGTTCCTCTCTTCGTCACGAGTGTTGGGCCAAACTTACTGTTCCAAATTTTTCGTTTCACTGTAATAGGAATGCCCATCATTTTTACTTTAAGCTTGATGGTGGTTTCTTCCAAGGTTTCCCAATGATCATCTAACTTGTATTGGTTTTCGTTGGCCGGATTGATTTCCAGTTGATACACATCCAACTTATCCGGATTGTTCACCGTGTGTGCCCATCCTAAATTTTCATTGCATCCATGCAAAATGCTGGGTGCACCCGGAAACAACGCGCCTAAAATATTCCAACCCTCTTCGCTCATTAGGTGTGCTTCATACCACGCAACAGGTCCTTCCAAAGGTTGATGTGAATTAATAGCCAGATAAACACTTCCATCTTTTGTTTTCTTCGAATTGAATGCATACCCATTCGAACCGCCCGGAGCAAAGCCGGTTGCCAATGGAACGGTGCCACCTGTAATTTCGCGGAGTGCTTTATCGGCACCACTGGAAATCGCCAATTGCAAAACAGAATACGTCAGCATGTCTTTCGGTGTAACCGGAAAAAGATTTTTCACCAACACTTCGTGTGGATGTGCATTCGCGTAGGCGTTGATGCCCGCAGCATAACTTTCTAAAATTAATTTATAATCGGGGGCAATGTCTTTTTCGTAGCGCTCATCTACAATCTTGCGGCATTGTAGAAACTGTACGACAAAATCAACCGTAGCTCCCGGCTTTCCGGAGTATAAACCCAACATCGCTTTACCAGCCAAAAAACCTTGTTGAATAGTTTTGAAATCATCTTCGGCATTGGCCCACGCCAAACCATATGCTACGCCCGCGTCTGTCTTTGCTGCGATGTGTGGCACGCCCCACTTATCGCGGATGATATCGATGGTAGCCGGATCAGGTAATTGTGCAACTACCAATGGGGCGTAGAATGCTACGATCAGAAGACAAATTTTTATGCGCATGGTACGATTTTTAAATATTTAATAAACTGGCCAATTACTCCGCATTTTTCTTGACCGCAAACCAGGCAACTTCATAAGCTGTGAACAAAAAATAGTTTATAATGAAGAAAGAGACATTGGCATTGGCTGCTGCCGGATCGAGCCGCAGAAAAACGAACACATAAAATCCACTCAATATAATTTTCAACACGACCGTCAGAATAAAGTTACGCACAAAGTCGAGTGGCTGCCGTGGATGTGTTCGCTCCAGAAATAAAAAGATGAGGGCCGTACTCACTGTCATCACCAATAAAGTAGCATTTAGAAAACTAGGTGAAACAATCATTCCTACTTTTATCAAAAAAAGCGTGACAGCCATCACGACCAATGCCATTCCAATCAATCCAACCAAAAAGCGGGTAGCACTATTCATTCAACGAGCGATACATTTTGTACATCATTCCAACAAAAGCAAGGAGTATAAGGCTTAATAGAAATGCAGGAAAGCGTAAGCGCAAATACGAATCAATCTGATAACCAATCCAGCCGGCCGCCCCAATTGTTGCTAGTAGTTGCAAGCCGAGGCTGCTGTATTTCAAAAATTTGTTGTTGGGGTTTTCGGGCATGGCAATCAAAAAAAAACCGCAGGTGGTTTACCTACGGTTCTATAACTTTCTGTTTTTTCATTTAATTAAGTCTGGCCTCTTGTGCGTGCGGGCGAACACCATTTTCACTCATCTTGATATCTTTTACAGATGCACCCATTTTACAACTTCCGTTGAACACTGCCCCACTTTCAACTACCAATTTTCCGGTGCTGATGTCTCCATTAATTACTGCGGTAGATTTCAACACCAGCATTTCGGAAATATCTACTTTGCCTTTCACTTCGCCTTCAATGTCAGCATTTTGGGCGGTGATGTTGCCTTCCACATGGCTGGAATTACCCAACGCTACTTTTGATTTTGATTTAATGTTACCGATGATTCTACCCTCAATGCGGATGTTACCATAGGTTTCAATATTGCCTTCTAAAATGGTGCCTTTGCCAATAACATTGCTAGAGTTACTGATTTCATCTGCTGCTCGCTTTTGTTCTTTCGAAGTTAACATGGCATGTTGTTTAAAATGTTACAAATTCTTCCGGGTTTAATGAGTTGCCGTTGTGCCACAATTCAAAATGTAAATGGGGACCGTCCGTCATCTCGCCACTATTGCCAACGATAGAGATAATATCTCCCGCGTTGACAAAATTACCAACTTTTTTCAATAATCCTGCATTGTGCTTGTAGACTGAAATCAGGTTGCCGCGGTGCTGCACGGCAATGACATAGCCCGCATCTTGTGTCCACGAAGCCATGATGACTGTGCCATCAGCAACTGACTTTACCGGCTCGTTCGTTTTGGCAACCACATCTACACCAAAGTGTGCTTTCTTGGCATCATACTTATCGCTGATAAAACCATTGATGGGTGTAAAGAAAAAGAACCCTTGCAAGTCGCGGTATTTACGCTCATTCAGCGACACAAGGGAATATTCTGTTTGCTCAAACTCTTTTCTGAATTGCGAATCGGAGGCAGCCAGCTCCAGGCTTCCGGTAGGCTTCACTGTTTCTGAATTTACGTTCAGCAATTTGGCCGGATCAACAAAACCCGATGTAGTATCGCCTCGCAAAATGCGCTGCAAATTTTGAATAAACTGGTCTTTATGATCAACCTCCACCGAAAGGGAATCAACCTTGAGTGCGAGGGCGTATAGTTTCTTGTTTTGCTCGGTTTGCTCATACTTGGGATCAAACCATTTTGCCAGCAACGTTTTTGAAAGAAAAAGGCTTCCCACAAAAATAAATAAGAAGATGGCTGCCGCTACTACCAATAACTTGGCATACGTAAAACCAATGGAGGTTTTTTCTGCCAGGTTATCTTCATTGCGAATCACCAACTGATACTTGTTGGTAAGGCGCTCGGAAAGGGTTTTCTTAGGTTTCAAAAAAGTAAAATTTGCGGTAAAATTAGCCAATACTTCCAAATCATTGCAATAAGTTTGGATGGGATTGCCAAAACGGTAGACGAACCACCAAAGGTTTGGTTAACCAGCAAATGCGCTGCTTATTTATTGGCTGTTGTTTTTTACTTTTACAGATGTGTGTTTAGCCCTTTTCTCGATTATACTAACTTAGATTTGTTTCTCGTTATAGTGCGTTAATGACCGTTTTACCATTTACCCGTTTTAAGTTATTGATCGACATGCCGCGCTTTTCCAAAGCAGCCATGTGTTTCTGTATCATGCTCTTGTTTGCGGGTTGCTCGGTAGAACAAAAAAATATTACCAGTAAAGTATTTCATGATGTAACCGCCCACTACAACGGGTATTATTATGCACGCGAAAAAGCGATTGAAGTTGAAAAGCTCATTGCCAAAACGCTCGATGATGACCCCACGGAAATTCTACGGCTATTTGCGGGATTGGATACTACGAATGCGAAGAGCTATGTAAAAGATACCGAGGAAATCATTAAGATGGCCTCGATCTCCATTCAACGCCACCCCAACAGTAAATGGGTAGATGATAATTATATAATGGTAGGACTGGCGCGCTTGTACGCATGCGATTTTCAAAACGCCATTCTCACTTTCAAATTTGTAAATACCAAAAGCCCTTCGCCCGATACACGGCACACCGCGTTGTTACATTTGCTGCGCACCTTCATCGAACAGGGCGACTACGATCGCGCTGATGAAGTATTTCGCTTTTTGGAAAAAGAAAAGTTGACGAAAGAAAACGCTAAAAAACTATATCTCGAAAAAGCATACCTCTACCAACTGCGACATGATTACAATAACATGGTACATAATCTTTCCATGGCCGATTCTTTATTGGTTCGCAAAGATCGCAAGGGGCGCATTTATTTTATTATCGGGCAGGTATATCAAAAGTTGGGTTTCAATGCGGAAGCTTACAATTTTTATCGCAAGTGTCTTACTACAAACCCGGAATATGAAATTGATTTTTATGCGCGACTGAATATGGCGCAAGTGGCCAACATTCAAGATAAGCGCGATTCAAAATTGGTGCGTAAGCAGTTTGAAAAATTATTGACCGATGCCAAAAACCAGGAATTCAAAGACAAAATTTATTTTGAGTATGGTGAGTTTGAACGAAAGCAGGGCTTTGTGCCGGAAGCCATCGTAAAATATAAACTAGCCGCACATGCAGGAAAGAGCAAACGCATACAGGGGCAATCATTCTTACGAGTAGGTCAACTCAACTTCGACTCGTTAAAAAGATACACGCAGGCAAAACTGTATTACGACAGTGCCATCATGACGCTCCCAAAAGAGTTTGAAAACTACAACGCCATCAAAAAACGGCAAGAGGTGCTCGGGCAATTTGTTACCTACACTGAAACGATTACACTCAACGACAGCTTGCTTCGACTGGCAGCCATGGACACCTCGTTGCTTCGTAAGCAATTAGACTCCGCTTTCACTGCGCGTGACAAAAAAATCGCTTCCGCGAAAAAGAGAAAGAAGCGAAGCGACTCTGGTTCGAGTTCATCTTACAACCAAAATTCTGCTTTCAACAACAATGAGTCTACGACTACCAGCGATTGGTATTTTGGCAACAGTGCTTTGGTAGCATCGGGACAAAGCGAGTTTCAACGCATCTGGGGAAACATACCACTGG
>JABFSO010000211.1 GCA_013140555.1 Cyclobacteriaceae bacterium
GATATAAGGTTTAATGAAGAGCAACTGTACGACTTGCGCAAGCTGGCTATCCAAGGCGAAGGAATCCAGTTGGAATTTAAACGAAAGGCTACGCATCCCGAAAAGGTAGTGCGCGAAATGATTGCTTTTGCCAACACCCATGGCGGCACGGTTTTGATTGGCGTGGATGATGATGGCTCGCTGGTGGGTGTAAAATATCCCGAAGATGAAATGATCGAAGTTCAAAGGGCACTTCAAAACTGTAAACCTACACTCATTTATAACGAAAGCTTATTTGCTTTACGCGAAAATCGATTTGTTATTCGCCTAGATATTCCAGAAAGCGATCGAAGGCCACACTTCTACGCCATCGACAAAGAAACGTCAGAGACTTATGTACGCGTCAAAGACATGAGCATCAAGGCAAGCACTGAAATGCAGGAGATCATCCGCAGAACGCGAAAGAAAAAAGATATTCAGTTTACTTATGGCGATCATGAGAACAAATTGATGAAATACCTGGAAGAACACAAAACTATCACCTTACCACAATTTCGTGAGTTAACCGGATTGAACCGTTTCAAAGATCGCGCAAGTTGATCTTGCTGGTGTTGGCCGATGTGTTGAAAATCACAGCTTCCAAAAAAGGAGATTTATACAGTCGCGGGACGAGCTGAAATTACAAATCATCACAAATTAATGATCGGAAAAAATTGCTTTTATGCGATTGCTTTACTTAGTTTATAGTAAAGAATAAATGTCGCGAAGAAACGTTTTATATCTGCACAGTTTTCAGTAGCTCTGCAAGAAACGTGTCTCCGCGATTTTTTATTATAGCCCCTTCACGCCTATGAGTAAAACCAAAAAAGAAAAGGACAAAAAGATTTTCGTCCTCGACACTTCTGTTATCATCTTCGAACACAACAGCATTCTGAACTTCGATGAACATGACATTGGCATTCCCATCACAGTTTTAGAAGAACTCGACAATTTCAAAAAGGGCAACGATACCAAAAACTTTGAAGCCCGCGAGTTTATCCGACTGATCGACAAACTGGCGAAAAACCAAATGCTCCATCAGTGGAATCCGATCAACGGAAAGGGCAAGGGAAATTTTAAAGTAGTAATGGACACCGGTGGCACCAGTCAACTCGATGCCAATAAAGTTTTTAATGAAGACAAACCGGATCACCGTATCTTAAATGCTGCGCTGCTGCTTCAAAAAGAAGAAAAAGGACGCAAGGTGATATTGGTTTCGAAAGACATTAATCTACGACTGAAAGCCAAAGCGCTTGGACTTACCGCGGAAGATTACACTACGGGCAAAATTCAAAACATCAGTTCACTGCACACCGGTCGAACTATTGTTGACAATGCCACCTCGGATGCGATTGATCTGATCTACGAAAAAGGCTACTGCCCTCCGGAAGAAGTACTCGGCAAACAAAAGCCGATGAAAAACCACTACTACATTTTGCGTAATGGCAAAAAATCAGTGTTGGCATTTTACAATTCCGCCAATGGCATGGTTGAGCAGGTAGAAAAACGAAATGCGTATGGCATCAAGCCGCGCAATGCGGAGCAAGCCTTCGCCATTCATGCCGTGCTGAAGCCGGAAATTAAATTGGTGTCCATGCAAGGTGTTGCCGGAACCGGAAAAACGTTGATTGCATTGGCAGCCGCGCTGGAACAGAAACGCGAATACAAACAAATTTACCTCGCGCGTCCTATTGTGCCGCTCAGCAACAAAGACATTGGCTTCCTGCCGGGCGACATCAAATCAAAATTGAATCCCTACATGGAGCCGCTGTGGGATAACCTGAAGTTTATTCAAAATCAATACAGCGAAAGCGACAAAGAGTACGCCAAGATTACCGAGATGGTACAAAACGAAAAACTGGTGATTACTCCACTGGCGTATATTCGGGGTAGAAGTTTATCGAACATCATTTTTATTGTAGATGAAGCGCAGAATCTCACACCGCATGAAGTGAAAACGATCATCACGCGTGCCGGAGAAAACACGAAGATTATCTTCACCGGAGATATTCATCAGATTGATACGCCTTACTTGGATTCGCAAAGTAATGGATTGTCGTACATCATCGATCGATTAAAAGATCATGAATTGTATGCACACGTAACCTTAGAAAAAGGAGAACGCTCTGAACTTGCCAATCTGGCGAATGAGTTATTGTAGATTTTGAAACGAAATGATTGAAGCGCTGGGTTATTTGCCCAGTGCTTTTAACATCGTATCGCCAATCAATGCAGGTGACTCCACTACGTGAATGCCACACTCACGCATGATTTTCATTTTTGCTTCAGCTGTATCTTCAGCTCCGCCAATGATAGCACCCGCATGGCCCATCCTGCGACCGGGAGGTGCAGTTTGACCAGCGATGAAACCAACCACGGGTTTTTTGTTTCCGGTTTCTTTGATCCAACGGGCCGCAACCGGCTCGTAGCTTCCACCGATCTCACCAATCATAACGATGGCATCGGTTTCAGGATCGTTCATCAATAATTCAACTGCATCTTTCGTGGGTGTTCCGATGATCGGGTCACCGCCTATTCCAATGGCCGTGCTGATCCCTAAACCAGCTTTTACGATTTGGTCGGCAGCTTCGTAAGTAAGCGTTCCAGACTTGGATACAATACCGATGCGGCCTTTCTTAAACACAAAACCAGGCATGATACCTACTTTGGCTTCGCCCGGAGTAATTACGCCAGGGCAATTCGGGCCTATTAAAGTTGCTTTTCTGTCTTTTACATATTGCTTGGCAATCATCATGTCCTTTACAGGGATACCTTCAGTGATTGCAACAATTACCTTGATTCCACCTTCGGCAGCTTCCATGATCGAATCGGCTGCAAAAGCCGGAGGAACAAAAATGATCGAAACATCGGCTCCTGTCTTTTCAACCGCTTCTTTCACCGTGTTGAAAACCGGTTTATCCAAATGCGTTTGACCTCCTTTGCCGGGTGTTACACCTCCTACTACGTTGGTGCCGTACTCAATCATCTGGCTAGCGTGGAAAGATCCTTCTGTTCCGGTGAATCCTTGAACAATAATGCGGGAGTTTTTATTGACTAGTACGCTCATAAACTTCTTAGTAGGTTAGCTCACAAAATTAGGATAATTAAGTTGTGCGGCAAATGGCAAGGGTCAATCTCACTTGATAAAATTGGGCAAAACCGCCCTGCCGAAGGAGTAAATAGCGGCTGTAAAAACAATACTCCAGCCAATAGCGCTAATCAGCATAAAAAGTAAAATCTTGCCTTTGGGTTTATTGAGGCCAACCGCCAAAATGGTGCCTCCAATGGGTGTTAAAATTAACGGAGTAAAAAAAGCTACTCCACCTAACCCATATTTTCGTAAAAGAACCTTGAACTTTCGCCTATTGGTAGATGGATTTGCAGGTGGTTGAAAAAATCGACTGAACCATCTTTTCTTAAGCCAATCTCCAAAATAGGTAAATGCAACTACGGTGATCATCATGCCCAAAATGGTGGATAAGATGGTAGTAATGGGGTGTAATTTTAAAGCATATCCTTGTAATGGCCCTAAAAAAAATTTGATGGTGCTAATAAGCACTACCGGAATCGCCTTGAGAATTTCTTCGATCATATCAAATTTTTTCTCCGAAACTCAAATCGCCTGCATCGCCTAAACCGGGCACAATGTAAAATTCGGAGTTTAGATTTTCATCCATAGATACAGTAAATAAGGAAGAAGCAACTGACAGGTGTTGATTTATATTTTTCACGCCTTCAGGGGCGGCCACCAGTGAGGCCACATAAACATGAGATGGAATTCCATGCTTTAACAAAGCCGCTACCGATCTGATAACCGAATTGCCGGTGGCCAACATCGGGTCAATCAAAATCACTTCCCGGTTTTGTAAAGAAGGTGTAGCGAGATAATCAAGTTGAATGGTGAGTTCTTGTTCACCTTCTTTGCGATACGCTCCAATAAAACCACTGTCGGCCCGATCAAAATAATTTAAGAAGCCTTGAAAGTAAGGAAGGCCGGCACGGAGCACTGTGATCAGAACGGGTTGTTGTTTGATGGCAAATGCTTGAGTGGTTTTCAGCGGTGTTTCAACAACTACCTGATGGTAAGCCAGTTTCTTCGAAATTTCGTAAGCCATCACTTCCCCCAACCTTGTCAAATTTTGGCGGAACCTCATTCTGTCTTGTTGAATATTTTTATCCCGAAGCTCGATCAAAAACTGATTTGCCACCGAGTTTTCCTTATTCAAAACGAAGACATCCATAATTTACCTTTTATCTGTCCAAAATTTAAGATAAAGTTGCAGAATATGGCAAAAGAAAAAAGAAAGTCGACCAAAAACAGCGAAGATTGGAGTTTGCTGAAACAACTCTGCGAGGTGCAGGCTCCTTCGGGGCATGAAAAACCTTTGAAGGATTTCTTGCTGAAATACATCAAACAAGCGAAGAAAAACTGGTTAAGTAAACCAACGATTATTGAGGGTGAAGAATTTCAAGATTGTTTGATTCTTAAGTTCGGCAAACCGCGCACCGCCATTTTTGCACACATGGATAGTATTGGC
>JABFSO010000107.1 GCA_013140555.1 Cyclobacteriaceae bacterium
AATAAAATTCGTTTGATTGAGTCCTCTTCCAAACTTTCCAAAAAAATGGAAGAAGCAAGTGCTGTTTATAAATATTACAATCGCATTTATCTCATCTTCTTTAAGAGTTATAAAGATGAGGTCTATCGGATGGATGCCTTGAAAAAGGGAGATGTCAGTGCCATGGAGCAAACTAAAAATGCACTATTCGCCAGTAGTACTGAAGGATTGAAAAACATGAGCCCCATATCCACCTACAAAGGCGACAAAACATTAAAAGTGGCCTGCGAACGAATTCTTGAGTTTTACAAGTATGAAGCGAGCAAAAGCTCCGAACTCTCCGACTTTTTATTGAAAAATGACAACTTCGAAAAGAGCAAAAAAGCTTTGGAATCAAAAAAGCAGGCTGACCGTACCCAACAAGATGTGGATGCCTTTAACAAACTGGTAGCAGACTTTAATGCAGCCGTAACGAAATACAATCAGTTGAATACCGAACTCAACAAAAAGCGAAGTGACGCTTTGGATGGATGGAATAAGGCGGCTGATAATTTTCTGGATAATCACATGCCTTCGCACCGCTAGTACTTTCTGACAACCTGACACTTTTGTCTTCTGGAACAATCATTGCGTAGGAAAGGACTATTCATTCTAACCCAAAATTTGAACCATTATGGCAGAAAAAGGTACTATCTCGATCCATACCGAGAATATTTTTCCGATCATCAAGAAATTCCTCTATTCCGATCACGAAATCTTTTTGCGTGAATTAGTGAGTAATGCCGTAGATGCCACTCAAAAATTAAAGAAACTGGCGGCATTAGGTGAATTCAATGGAGAGCTTGGCGATCTGAAAATTGAAGTGGGCTTCGATAAAGAAGCAAAAACGATTACCGTAAGCGACAAAGGCCTTGGTATGACTGCCGAGGAAATCAAAAAATATATCAACCAGATTGCGTTCTCCGGAGCTGCGGAATTCGTAGAGAAATTCAAAGATAAAACCGATGCCAAAGACATCATCGGAAAGTTTGGTCTCGGCTTCTACTCGGCCTTCATGGTATCCGATAAAGTAGAGGTTGTTTCTAAATCTTTTAAAGAAGGTAGCGAAGCGGCACGCTGGATATGCGATGGCTCCACCGAATTTGAGTTAACCGAAGCGACCAAAGAAACACGCGGTACCGATGTGATTCTGCATGTGAACCAAGACTCCGAAGAATTTTTAGAGGAATTCCGCTTAAAAGGCATTCTGGACAAGTACTGCAAATTCTTACCTGTTGAAATTAAGTTCGGCACCAAAGATGAAAGCGTAGAAGATGGTGTAGATAGCGACAACAAGCCTAAATATAAAACGGTCACTACCGATCGTATCATCAATAATACTTCACCCATTTGGGCCAAAGCCCCACTTGAATTAAAAGACGAAGATTATATCAATTTCTACAAAGAACTGTATCCGTTCTCCGAAGATCCGCTCTTCTGGATTCACTTGAATGTAGATTATCCATTCAACCTCACAGGCGTTTTGTATTTCCCAAAAATCAAAAACGATTTTGAAATTCAGCGCAACAAAATTCAACTCTATTCACGCCAGGTATTCATTACCGATGAAGTGAAAGATGTCGTTCCAGATTTCCTCATGCTGTTGCATGGTGTACTCGATTCGCCCGATATTCCGCTCAACGTATCGCGCAGTTATCTGCAAAGCGATGCGAATGTGAAGAAGATCAGCTCGCACATCACTAAAAAAGTAGCCGATAAGTTGTTGGATATGTTCAACAAAGACCGCAAGGAATTTGAAAAGAAATGGGACGACATCAGCGTGTTTGTACGCTACGGCATGATCAGCGATGAGAAATTCTCTGAGAAAGCCAAAGAGTTTGCGCTGCTTAAAAACGTAGACGGACAGTATTTCACATTAAATGAATACGCGGATAAAGTAAAACCGAATCAAACCGATAAAGACGATCAGATAATTTATCTCTACACCAACGACAAAGGCAAACAAGATGCATTCATTCAAAGTGCAAAAGCCAAAGCGTATGATGTATTGTTATTGGATGGCGTTTTAGATAGTCACTTTATTGGCCACCTGGAGCAGAAGTTGGAAAAAACTCAACTCAAGCGTGTAGATAGTGAAATCATCGACAAGCTGATTGTGAAGTCAGATGCTGTTGCCAGCGTATTGAGCAAAGAAGAAGAAGAGCAGGTGAAAGGTATTTTCGAAAAAGCGATTAACAATAAAGCCATGAGTGTGGCGATTGAATCATTGTCGCCAGACGATATGCCGGTAACCATCACCATGAGTGAGTGGATGCGCAGAATGAAAGACATGGCTAAAACCGGTGGTGGCGGTGGTATGAGTTTTATGGGAAGCATGCCAGACAATTACAACGTAGCTGTGAATGGCAATCATCCTATCGTGCAACGCATCTTGAAAGCAGAAAGTGAAGATCAAAAAGGCAAACTTGCCAAGCAAGCATACGACCTCGGGTTACTTTCACAAAGTATGCTAACAGGTGCTGATCTGACTGCCTTTATTAAGCGTAGTGTAGAATTAGTTGGCTAATTTGTTTTAGACTAGAAATAGAAAATGGGAGTCGAAATATATCGACTCCCATTTTTTTGGCCCTTCAATGTAATGGGTTGCCAGCGGTTTTTCGAAATTGAAAATTCAAATCGAAAATAATATTGTGTAACTTTCGTTAATGTTTGCCATGCGCAGTGTACCCATCTTCATTTTAGTAGTTGCTATAAGCTCCGGGCTGTTTGCACAAGGCACCGAACCTAAGGTGCAAGAGGGGCAATTTACGTTTGATACCGACCGGCCGTTTACGTTGTTGGAACTGGAAAAAGAAGAGGAGCCAATCGTTACCAAAAAGAAAAAGCCAAAGAGAAAAGTCTTCTACGGCATCAAAACAAAAAAAGGTTTTGCGAGAAAGGGATACGGTAATAACGTAACCCTAGAGCTATTCTATAAATTAAAAAAACCTGCTGTACCCAACACATTCGCCCGCGACATTTACTATTACGATTACAAGCGAGCCGAAGTAAGACGAGTAGAAAAATTCGACCCGACTAAAGGAGTGCTTTTACATGGCCCTTACAAAAAAATGATCGGCACTACAGTAGTTGAAGAAGGCATCTTTTACATGGGCACGAAGCATGGTCGATGGATGCGCTACAACCAACAAGATCTTCTCGAAGACAAAGAAAAATATTATAAAGGTTGGCCAAAAGAATCACGCATCACCTATTACGATCCTGCTGAAAGAAAAAAGATCAAAGAGATCACTCCTATCGAGTATGGTGAGAAAGAAGGATACTATTACCTGCTACACGAAAATGGCCAGGTGGCAGTGCGTGGCGAATACCGCTTCAATGTAAAGGTTGGCGATTGGATTGAAAATTATCCTAATGGAAAACGGAAGCGCATCATTACGTATCCCAAAGAACCTTTCGAAAAAGATATTAAGCCCTACCTGCGCAAAGAGTGGGACGAGAAGGGAAAAGAAATTTACTCGAAGTAATTAGTAAAATGCATCTTCAATCTGCACGAGTTCTGTTTTACCTTTGATTTGCCGGATGGCTACAATATCAAACCGGATGTTTCCTTTCCATTTCAACTCATAGATGTATTGATCGGCACCTTCCATAATCTTACCTGCCTTCTTTTCATTGACAAATTCTTCCGGGTAACCAAAGGCATCCGTAGTACGCAATTTTACTTCTACAAATACAAGGCAATTGTCTTTCTGAGCGATTAGGTCAATTTCCGATCGTTTGAAACGATAGTTTCGTGCCAAAACCTGATACCCCTTGTCGATAAGAAACTGGGCAGCCAAATCCTCGCCCGCTTTCCCTTTTTCGATTTTATCGCTCACAATAAATAATCTACCTTTGAAAATCGAAGTTAAGAACAAAGAATGAAGAAACTAATCGAAGGCTTTACCCTGCAGCTAGCCAGTGCACTCAAGATCGGTCAATCCGTAGATTTAGTTCGACCGGGCAGCGACATTCGTAATATCTTAATTACCGGCATGGGCGGCTCCGGCATTGGAGCTAATTTGGTAGAGTCGTTAACATTTGGTCGCGTGCCAATACCCATTACGGTTTCGAAAGGCTACAATATTCCGCAGTTTGTAAGTCCGCATACTTTGTTCATTGCATGCTCGTACAGTGGCGATACTGAAGAAACATTGGCTGCCATTAATAAAGCCATGTTGAAGCGCGCCCACATCATTTGCATTACCTCGGGCGGCAAAATGTTAGAGCTGGCGAAAGAATACAATTTGTTTTGGATTCAAATTCCGGGTGGCTCGAAAAGCCCGCGCGGCAATTTGGGATACATGATGGTATCATTGTTGTATGCACTCTATCACACCAATCTGATTGGAGCTGCCTTCATGAAAGAAACAGAGAATGCCATCGAATATTTGAATCGAGGAGAGAAAGCTATTCAGTCGGAAGCAGAATTGATCGCCAAAAAATTGAAAGGCAAATTTCCAATTATCTATTGCGATGAGCGACTCAAAGCCATGGCACTTCGTTTCCAAAATCAAATCAACGAAAATGCCAAGCAACTCGCACACGTAAACACCTTTCCGGAGATGAATCACAATGAAATTGTAGGATGGCAGTTTCCGGAAAACATTTTACATCAAGCACAAGTAATCTACCTCTACTCCGATCACGATCATGAGCGCGTAGAGAAGCGAATGGAAATCTGTAGGCCGATCTTTGAAAAGAAGTCGAATCCAATCATTGACATTGTAGGCGAAGGAGCTTCGTTATTGGAACAGTACTACTACCTCATTCATCTTACCGACTGGATTTCATATTACCTCGCCAAAGAAAATGGCGTAGAGGCAAATCCGGTAGAAGCGATTGATTTCTTGAAAGAAGAGTTGGGGAAATTGAAATAATAGCTTCTCGATTTGAACGCTACCATCAACAAACAAACTCATTTCACCGATCTCGGCTTGATTGACTATCAGCAAGCGTGGGATTACCAAACTGATTTGTTTAATCAAATCCTCGAAGTAAAAAAGCTAAACCGCGATCTTTCGATTAACGAACAACGAATAACGAATAACTTTTTACTCTTTTGCGAGCACCCGCACGTGTACACACTCGGCAAAAGCGGTGATGAAAAAAATCTGTTGGTTAAAAAAGAAGACCTCCACACCATGCAAGCCAGCTACTTTCCCATCAATCGCGGTGGCGATATAACGTATCACGGTCCCGGTCAATTAGTGGTTTACCCCATCATCGACCTTGAAAATTTTTTTACCGATATTCATCAATACATGCGACTGCTGGAAGAAGCGGTCATCCAAACATTGGCAACATTTCACATCTCTGCCGGACGCATACCGGGCTTGACAGGCGTATGGATTGGATTTGACAGCATGAAACACGCACGCAAAATTTGCGCGATGGGTGTAAAGACGAGCCGCTGGGTAACCATGCACGGCCTCGCACTCAATGTCTCTCCCGATCTATCTTACTTCCATCACATTGTGCCATGCGGCATCGATGACAAAGCCGTTACCTCCATGGAAAAAGAACGCGGTGCCACCATCGACATGAACGAAGTGAAGCAAGTGCTGAAAGAAAAAATTACTTCTCTTTTTGAAATGGCGCTCTTACCTTCGTAAGGATGAAGCCGCTTCTTATCTTATTGTCTATTGCGTTCACTCAAATAACTTTTGCTCAACTCGTTGACGGCAAAAAACAAAAAGGCGTTTGTTGGGTAGGCGGTCGCGAGGTAGTTACTGAAAAAGAAATTGCCGAGTTAAAAAAATGCAACGTCAACTGGATTTCACAAACGCCATTCGCCTTTCAACGCGATCCATACAGCTCTACCATTAAAACAAATTTCACTTCCGATCGCGTTTGGTGGGGCGAGTCAGATGAAGGTATTGCCACCACAACCCAACTAGCCCGCAAGGCAGGCATCAGAACTATTTTAAAACCACACATCTGGGTGGGTAAAAGTTGGCCCGGTGCTATCTCCATGAAAAGCGACACTGCGTGGCAGCGTTGGTTTCGTTTGTACGAAGGCTTTATTCTGCACTATGCCGAAATTGCCGAAAAAAATAAAATTGACATCCTCTGCATTGGTACCGAGTTACACCTCACGCTGCGCGAAAAAGAGTGGCGAGCCATCATCGCCAGTATTCGCAAAGTGTACAAAGGCAAATTAACCTATGCTGCCAATTTTCATCAAGAGTATGAGCAAGTCATGTTTTGGGATGCGCTCGATTACATTGGCATTCAAGGTTACTTTCCGCTCACAAAAAATAAAAACGCTTCTTTATCAGAATTAAAGAAAGGATGGGAAGAACCTTTGCGCACCATTGATCGAATCCACAAAAAATACCAGCGACCGGTTTTATTTACCGAGATTGGCTACCGAAGCGATGAGATGGCCGCCATCGAACCCTGGGCCTGGCCCGATGACAAAAAACCAATTCCCGTCTCCAACGAAATGCAAGCAAACTGTTATCGCGCATTTTTTGAAATGGTTTGGAATAAGCCTTGGCTGGAAGGTGCCTACTTCTGGAAATGGTATCCCCATGGTCCGCGTAGAAATGCATCCATCGATTTTACACCACAAGGCAAGCCCGCAGAAAACATTTTAGCGGAGCAATTTCGTCATTAACCTTTTGCTTCTGCAGCTAATTGGCGCAATGCCGCCACAAATGCATCCAACTCAGTTGTAGTCGTGTATAAATTCGGAGTAATGCGACAGCCATGCACATTGGCGCCATCAATTGCCACTGTGTAAATTTTAAAACGCTTCATCAACACATCCGCCAAATCGCTCGGCTTCATTCCGGCAATACCCACGTTGGCAATGCCACACGAGCGTGTTGCGTCAGCCGGAGTATTCACAATCACGTTTTTTAAATTTCTAACCTTCTCAGACCAATAGCGTTGCAAAAAACGCAAGCGCGCTTCTTTTCTTTCAGCACCAATTTGCAAATGAAAGTCAATCGCATCGGCAATCGCTAAATCCGTATGCACCGGGTGCGTGCCCGTGTGGTTCAGCCGATAAATATCTTCCGGATTTTTTCCTTCTTCACCAAACAAAGGCCACAGCGCAGCAATGTTTTCCTTCTTCACATACAAGATGCCAGCACCCAGCGGCACACTCAGCCACTTATGCAAACTGGCGCCATAATAATCGCAGTTCAAGTCCGAAATCGAAAACTGAATGTGCGCTATTGCATGCGCACCATCCACCATCACCTTCACACCCTTGCTATGCGCCATGTCACAAATTTTACGCACCGGTAAAATGTGTCCCGTAATGTTGATCATGTGGCACACCATCAACAACTTTGTTTTAGGTGTAATGGCATTGGCATACAAATTCACAATCTCCTCATCCGATGACGGATGGTTGGGCACAGAAACAATTTTTACCACCACTCCATGTCGCTTCGCTACTTGCTTAAACATGTCCTGCATGGCACCATAATCTTGTTCAGCCATCACCGCTTCATCGCCCTCCTTCCAATCTTGTCCTGCAATTACAGTATCAAGCGATTCAGTAGTATTGCGTGTGATGATCAGTTCATCGGCTGAGCAACCCGCCAACGCTGCCAGCTTAGCTGCCGCTTTCTTTTTATTGTCCCACTGCACCGTACGCATGTAGTACGAGCCCTGGTAATTCACATCGCGCACATGCTGCACAAATTTTTCCAACGTAGCTTCCGGTAAGAAACAGTAGTAGCCATTTTCGAGATTGATGTAATCCGGCTTTAACCGATAGCCGCTGCGAATGCCATCCCAAAACGATTCATCGCCCGCCAATTCAGTAGCTGATTTTCCTTCGAAAGAAGAAAGCCAATTGGCCAGCGACACCGTTGGGAACAACCCGGTTAATCCCAACGCTGCTGTGTTTTTCAAGAAAGTACGTTTGTTCATACCAACAAGATAAGAATTAGCGTCTGTGAATAAAAGAGAAGTTATGGGGCATGGCCGCAACCAAGCTCGGGTGAAATAGACAAACGAGTGGCGGCCATCGGGCTATTGCTACAATCCCGCGAAGCGCAGGATTTCCGCGTCTATCCCTTGCCCGCTTACGCCAGCACATGCCGCCTTCCACCAATTGTCTTCAACTTAAAAAATGTAACTTTGTCCAGATCATTGAAATGCAAAAGGCACATAGATTTATTTGTGCCTTTGTGCCTTCGTGGCAAATGAATTGTTACACACTAGAGCATAAAAGAATTTGAAAAAAGATATTGAAATCCCTCCGGTTAAGAATGTAACCCTGGCCGTTACACGTGAAAAAAATCTTTTGAATCAGGATGAGTGGAAAGTCTACCTGATCAACAATAACGATTTTCCATTAGAAAACACGTTGGTCGCCAGCAAAGGCTATGGCGAAAAGGATGGCGAAACACAGCGCACCTCTACCCTTCGTCATTTCTTAGAAACAGTTCCGGCACAAGGCACCACTTTAATCGAACCGATTGACCCCAATGTATTTCACCTCAACAACGAATACTGGGTAAGCTACTACGTTGGCCTGCAAATCCTCGATAAAAAATTTGTCTTCGTCCCTGACACCATTTGCGAAGCAAATCTTACCTTTATTAAAGAGTTGCAATTGGAAGGCGTTTTGCATTCATAATTATTACAGCACACTACGGGAAATAAATAATTAACAAATGAAAAGACAGTTGATAAGGTTTGTCCTATTTGTTTTAGTGGGATTCGTGGCACTATTTATTTTTCGTTTGGTGTATGGATATTCCGAAGTTTCAGATAGAGTCATTCAGAATGGCAATTATGCCGAAGCGTTTAGCCAGGAGCTGTCATCAAAAAAGAATTACGCCAGCGACCGATACAAATTTCAAAAAGAAGAGCCTGCAGAAAATGGCGTAAATGAAATCAGCATCGATCAGAAATATGAAAAGACAGCAACAGTCAAGTCCAAGTCCACTGATTTTGAGAATGACAATCAATTGCTGAGGAATACCATTAAAAAATACAATGCCATCATTCAGTTCGAGCAAAGTTCCGGTAACAAAGGCGCGCGAGTGTTGGATCTGTTATTAGGTGTGCCTCCCGCTCAGTTTGATTCTATTTATCAGGCATTGATAAAGATTGGAAAGGTTTCGGTAAAAGAAATTACCAAGGTGGATAAGACCAGTGAATTCAAAAACTTAAACGCTAAGAAGGCTTCATTAGAGATTACTCGTCAATCTTTATTAGAGGTAAAAAAACAAAGCGGCCGAATAGACGAATACATCAATCTTCAAAACAGAATATTGGAGATTGAACAGGAGTTGCAAGGCTTAGGTGTTTTGCTTGGTGATTTTTCTGAAGAAAATGAATTCTGCACGGTTCGGTTTTCGCTTTCAGAGTCTTATCAAGTTTCTATCAGTACCATCCACCGAATCAAAGTGGCTCTTGAATGGAGCATCCAGTATTACTTGATGTTTTTGGCAATCATTGCCTTTGCTACCATGTTCGGTTTTTTCATACTTCTAATAATCAACAAAACACTCCCCTCCATATTAAGTAAGGTTAATCAATGATATCACCAGCACTTAAAGACATCCTCTTCTTAGATGTCGAAACGGTAGGTTGCGTAGAAAAATATGATCAGCTCGGTGAGCGCCTGAAAGCACAGTGGGCGCGCAAGGCATCTTTTTTTAAACGCGAGGAAGATCAAACCGATGAAGACCTCTTCTATGAAAAGGCGGGCATCTATGCCGAGTTCGGAAAAATTGTTGTAGTCGCAATCGGCAAATACACCGAAAATGAAAAAGGTGAAATGTGCTTGCGCACCAAATATTTTGCCGATCACGATGAAAAGAAACTGCTAACTGACTTCAAAGCCACACTTGAGAAACAAGACCCTGCCACTAAACTATGTGCGCACAATGGCAAAGAATTCGACTTTCCGTACCTGAGCAGACGCATGTTGGTCAATGGAATTGTGCTGCCTTCCTTGCTCGACTTTGCCGGCCGCAGGCCGTGGGATGTACCTCATCTCGATACGATGGAACTCTGGAAGTTTGGTGATTACAAACACTACACTTCGCTCGATCTACTTACCGCTATTTTTCAAATTCCTTCCAGCAAGGGCAACATGGATGGATCCATGGTCAGTCAGGTGTACCACCGCGAAAAAGATTTAACTAAAATTGCTACTTACTGCATTGGCGATGTAGTAGCCATAGCCCAACTCTATTTGAAAATGAAAGGGCAGCCGCTCATACCCGATTCCCACATCATACAAACAAACTGAAGATTATTTCGTACTTTTATTGGGAAATCGATAAAAAAGATGAATCGATCGATCTTAATTAGGAACATTCAGAATAAAATTGCCACTATCGAAAACGAGAGCGCATTACTGGAATTAGACCTCCTGATTGATGAAATGATTCGCAGCAGTTATACAGAAAAAGAAGAATTACCCAGTCATGTAGAAGAATCCATAACCCGCGCAAAAAAGCAACTAGACAATGGCGAGGGGATTGCACATCAATTAGTCATGCAGGAATTAAGGATCAGGTATCCTGAAATGGAATGAATCATTCCGTAGTTTGGTCACCGGAAGCAAAAAATTCCTTTGAGAAAACAGTTCGATATGTCGAGGAAAATTGGGGCCGCAAGTCAGCCATAACATTTATCGAAAGAGTACATTCCATCCTATTCATTATTACACAGCATCCTAAAGCATTTGTTTTCCTTCCTCAACGCATATCGATGCGTGGTTGTAAAACAGGTAAGCCTGTTTTATCGCCTTCAAAAAAGCAAAATCGAATTATTAACCTTTTGGGATAACCGACAAGACCCCCAAAACATCAAGCTATAACCATGAGCAAAAAGAAATTTAAAGAGAAAAAAGAAAAGAAACAGAAGAAAGAGAAAAGTGGCTTGTATAGCTCACTGCTCTCTTTGTTAAACGAATCAGAGAAAGGCTACACTGCACAACAGTTGGCCAAAAAACTTCAGATCAAGAAAAAATCATTGATTGACGATTTGTATCGCCTGCTGGAGTCGTTGTTACAAGACGGCAAGATCGAGCAACTCAGCAACGGAAACTTCAAAGCGAAACGAGCAGCTGCCGGAAAAGGCGTAGTGGGCATTGTTGATCACGTCAATCCGCGATTTGCATACGTGGCTACGGGAGAAGAAGGCTCCAAAGACATTTATGTACAATCGCGCGATTTAGGTTCTGCCGTTCATGGCGATACTGTGAAAGTTAGTTTATTAGGAAAGAAAAATGGAGCCAGTCCCGAAGGCAAAGTTGTAGATGTAGTAAAGCGCGGGCGCAATCGTTTTGTAGGCCGCGTGGAGATCTCCAAATCATTTGGATTCATCGTTCCGGATTTCAAAAAAGTGTACAGCGACTTCTTTGTCTACCCGGAGAATTTGAATGGTGCCAAAGCCAACGACAAAGTATTATTTGAAGTGACCAAGTGGGCCGAAGGCGATAAAAGTGCCGAAGGCAAAGTCATTGAAATACTGGGCAAAGCGGGCGAGAACAATGCCGAGATTCACTCGATCATGGCAGAGTTTGATTTGCCATTCCGCTTTCCTGAAAATGTATTGAGAGAATCCGAAAAAATTCAGGAAGGAATCACCAACGAAGAAGTAAAGGCACGCAGAGATTTTCGCAACGTGCCCACATTCACCATCGACCCGGAGGATGCCAAAGATTTTGACGATGCACTGTCATTTCAAAAATTGCCGAATGGCAATTATGAAATTGGTGTTCACATTGCAGATGTAACACACTACGTGCGTCCGGGCAACGACTTGGATGCAGATGCCTTTGATCGCGCTACATCGGTTTATTTAGTAGACAGAACTGTGCCCATGCTGCCCGAACGCCTGTCGAATGAATTGTGTTCACTTCGCCCTCACGAAGATAAGCTGACGTTTGCTGCCGTTTTTGAAATGGATGCAAAAGGAAAAATTCACAATGAATGGTTTGGTCGCACCATCATTCACTCCGATCATCGATTTAGCTATGAACAGGCACAAGAAGTAATTGAAACCGGCCAAGGAACGTTTGCCGAAGAAATTAAAATTCTGAACAGTCTGCATCTCATTCTGCGCAAAGAGCGATTCCGCAAAGGAGCCGTAAACTTTGAAACCACTGAAGTGAAATTCAAATTGGATAAAGACGGCAAACCATTGATGGTGGTGCCGAAAGTACGGAAAGAGGCACACAAACTCATTGAGGAGTTTATGTTGCTGGCCAATCGTGCGGTGGCTACTTTCATTTTCAAAATGAAGAAGGGCGAAGAGAAAAACACCTTTGTGTATCGAACGCATGATTATCCTAACCCGGAGAAGGTGGCAGACTTCGCTGTTTTTGCGAAGCAGTTCGGACACAACTTGCAAATTGATGACGCCACCGTATCGCGTTCGTTGAATAAGCTGATGGACGAAATTGAAGGCAAGCCGGAACAAAATGTATTGCAGTCACTGGCAGTGCGCGCCATGGCGAAGGCCAAATACACCACCGAAGCCAAGCAACACTTTGGATTGGCATTTGACCACTACACGCACTTTACCTCTCCCATCCGCAGGTATCCGGATATGATGGTGCATCGCTTGTTGCAACACTACTTGGATGGCGGCAAATCGGTGAACAAAAAAGAGTTTGAAGAAAAGTGCATGCACTCATCTGAGCGTGAAAAGCGGGCTGCCGATGCTGAGCGTGCCAGCATAAAATACAAGCAAGTAGAATTTATGAGCTTGGCTGAACAAAAACCGTACGATGGCATTATTACAGGTGTAACGGAGTTTGGTATTTTCGTGGAGATTGTAGAAACGAAATGTGAAGGCATGGTGCGCATGGCCGACATGAAAGACGACTTCTACGAATTTGATGAGAAAAACTATCGCGCCATCGGGCGCAGACGCAAGAAAGTGTATCGCCTGGGAGATAAGGTGATCGTTCTTATCAAAAAAACAGATGTAGATAGAAGGCTGATTGATTTAACTTTTGAACAATAGAACCGGAAAATAAATAGTAGCATGCTGGAGGCACTTAAAAAACAAGTTGAAAAAGAAATTGCAGGCCAACCTTTTGGTACGCAACCCAAGTCATTGTACGAGCCGATTCGGTATTTGATGAAGTTGGGCGGCAAGCGTATGCGCCCGCTGCTTGTGCTGATGGCGTATTCGCTTTATAAAAAAGATGCCGAGAAAATCATCAGCTATGCCACAGCGGTAGAAGCGTTTCACAACTTTACTTTGATGCATGATGACATTATGGACAAAGCGCCCTTGCGCAGAGGCAAGCCCACTGTGCACGAAAAATGGAATGTGAACACAGCGATCCTTTCGGGCGATGTCATGCTGGTGCGTGTGTATGACATGTTCTTGTCACTGCCCGATCACCAACTGAAAAAAGTGTTGCATGCATTTAACCAATGTGCGGCTGAAGTGTGCGAAGGGCAACAGTGGGATATGGAATTTGAAACGAAAGCCAAAGTAACCGAAGCGCAGTATATTGAAATGATACGTCTGAAAACAGCTGTGTTGCTGGGATTCAGTTTAGAGTTAGGCGCTATTCTGGCCGATGCACCGGAAGCCGATCAAATCGCTTTACGCGAATTTGGTGTGCAAATCGGAATTGGATTTCAATTAAAAGATGATTTGTTGGATGTGTATGCAGATCAGAAAAAATTTGGCAAACAGGTAGGTGGAGATATCATTGCCAACAAAAAGACTTTCTTGTTGATCAAAGCGTTGGAAAAAGTTCGTGGCAAACAAAAGCTTGAACTCAACCAATGGTTATCAGCTAAAAAATTCAATGCCGCCAAAAAAGTAAAAGCAGTTACTCAGATATACGATGCGTTGAATATTCCAGCCATCACTGAAAAGAAGATTGAAGAATACTTTCAACAAGGATTTACCAGTCTTTCAAAAGTTTCGGGCGATACTCAATGGCTGGAAGCTTTTACAAAAGACTTGATTGCCCGTCAGGCATAAAATTTACTTTCGTTGATAGAATAGTAATTTGCCTAACTGGCCATCTACTTTTTCACTTACCGTGTAGTAACCAGATCCATCGCGTGCCCATGCAATAGATTCACCTTGACGTTCCGGATCATAAGGCAGCACATTCGGTTTTTGTTGCAACAGTTTTTCCAACGGTTCTCCGTTTTCATTTTTCCAATAGTAAATGGCTTCATAGTTTTTAATCAGCACTTCCTTTCCATCTACCGACATATCAGCCGCGACAATATTGTGGAAATTTAATGTAGCCAGTTTCTCTGCCGTTATTTTCCCTTTAGCAAAAGGATACTTCACCCGATAAAGTCGGATGGAATCTTCGCGTTTCGAAAATAAATAAAGATCATTGGTAATCGGATCGGTCATCATCGCTTCTGAATCGCGTTTGCCATCGGGCAACACAATCTGCAGAGTATCAAAGTTGGTGATCGTTACTTCAGCCGATGAGAGATCCGTAGGTTCCTCAAACACATACACCAACTTCACCTCATACTGCGCATTGTTATCTCCGATATCGCCCGCGTAGATGTAGGTTTTGGTTGAGTCTTTTCCACAACCAATCGCAATAGATTCAAAGTCGCGGTTGGCAATTCCTTTTAGCTTACAAACTAATTTCGTTTGTGCCTTCCTGTCAACTAAAAATACTTCAGCCGGATTACCACTGTCATTCAACATCCAAAAATTATTGGGCTGTTGTATGCTTTCTACCAAACCTGATGCTTCATGAAGTTTTTCGCTTAACGTTCCCAACGCTTGCGCTTTCAGAAAAGAATCGGAGGTGGGAGTTTCTTGTTTTTTAGAATGACAAGCAATCGCTACCAACGCCAATAAAATCAAAAATCTAGTCACTGTGTTTAAGCATTAAAGTGAATCAATCAAGGTAACGGAAACAATGGAGTCGCCTACTTGCAAGCGATGAACGACTTCCATGCCACGAACTACCTCAGCAAAAATAGTATACTTTCCATTCAAGTGAGGTGTGGGCGAATGGGTAATAAACCACTGAGTGCCCTCCGTATCTTTTCCTGCCGAAGCCATGCCGATGGACCCTTCCTGATATCTGCGTGTAGAAAACTCTGAGCGAATGGAATAATCTTCACTGCCATAACCATCGCCACGGTTGCAGCCCGCCTGTGCTACAAAGTTGGGGACTACGCGATGGAAAAATTTACCATTAAAATAATTTTTGTCGGCAAGCTGCACAAAGTTAGCTACTGAGCCGGGCGCTTCTTCCACCAATAAGCGAATGATCACCTCCCCTTTGCTGGTAGTCAATTTAGCTAATTGATTTTTGTCGATTGTCTTCACCAGCGTCCAGTCAATCGGATGATTGAATTGATTCTTCAATGGCGATGGCTTGGCTGTTCCTTCAAAGTAAGCAATAGCTTCTTCCAGTGGTTGCAACGCCTCAATGTCTTTTGGAAGTGACAACTTCGCTTTCGCCTCTTTCAGAAAATTAAAGTCTTTTATAATTTCTTTGAATTGAAAAGAGGGTTCTGTAAATGCAGCAGCTGCGATACCCAAAGCACCGGGGTCGCCTTGCTGAATGATTTTTTGAAAAGCCGAGGCAATTGCAGTTTTAACGTTCACATCTGCCTCCGGGCGTTGAAGCATATTGGCTAATGCTTGCGTGCCAGTCGATTTAACAACGAGTGAATTCGTTTGAACCACCTCGTTGGCAACAAATTCTTGTGCTGCAACAGCAGGTGAAAAGGAATTAAGTAATTGTGCTTGTTGGTACGGATCCTTCGATGCCTGATATAAATTTTTAATCTCCTGAATAATCTCAGGAGATGGTTTTATACTTAAAACAGCATTGTAAAGATTGCTTTGAATGCGCGAGTTCGTTGCTCTTCTGGCTTCGGCCAACAAAGCATCATTCAAATCAGCAAGTGGCTTGATCGCTTCCGAAGCAGCTATTCCTACCGATTCATTTTTATCTGAAAGAGCCGATAGAATCTGTTTTTGTGGTTTGATGGAACTCCACGATGCCAATGAGCGTACAGAACTGATTCTTACACGGTAATCTTCATCGCGCAAAGCATTAGCTAAAACAGGAATTGCTTTTGCGGAGTCCAGTTTTCGCAAGCTGTTCGTAGCGGCCATTCGCACGAGCGGAGAAACGTCTTTGGTAGAAGCATCCACAACTAGTTGATCGTCTTTATTTATATTTATTTTGGGAGTGCGACTTAAAAAATGCGCAGCTCCCAGGCGAGTTTGAAATGAATAGGTTGGCTTCAAAAATTGAATTGCTTTTCGAACAATGATTGAATCAGCTAATCCGCGGGTGCCCAATTGATAATACGCCCAAACCAATCCTTCCTGCGTGATCGAATCTTTCGCTTTAAAACTTTTGAGTGTAGCCAAATCATATGAGCGAATGGTTTTGCCGAGGCCCTCCAATACTTCGCGCAGCACCGTGCTCTCTTTATCCTGTAAAGCCGGAATGAGCGCATTGGCTGAAGCAGTACCCGGTGTTTGTCCGAGTGCAAAGGCTGCAGCCGCACGTGCTTCTATTATGGGATCCTCCAGCAACATGTTGCCCAATTGCATAGACGCAGTCGAGTCTTGTACCGAAGCCAAAGCCTTGGCTGCTTCTATGCGATAGAGGGCTTCCTTGCTCAACAAGTAATGTATCAGGCTATCGGTTTGCCTTCTATCTTGAAACTCGGCTATACGCGCAATGGTGGAGTCTGAAAATTTATTAGGAGCTTGGGTGCATCCCCAACAAAAAATAAGGAGCAACCCTAATATTCGATAATAGGTCATCATTTAAAAGTAAATAGAAAATAGTGCGGGAGAATTAGCTTTTCGTTTGTGTAGCGCGAGCCACTACATCGTTAAATTCAATGTCAGCCATTTTGATGGAGTACAGCAAAAGCCTTACTTCTTTTACGTGTACAGTGCCGTCAGCCTCCGACATTTTATACAGATGAACAAAGGCATCAAGCTTTTCGTCATCTGTGCATTTATTGATCAACTCAATTCCCTTTTGATAGATTTCACGATCTTTTGATTTGCTTACTTGTTCTTTGAATTGAACAAAGACATCTGCGGGAATATTTTCCTTTTCGCAAATCTTCAAAAGTTGCTTTTCTTCACTTTCGTCTACTACTCCATCGGCACTAATCAACAAATGAACTAAGTAAAGTAAGCCAAGCTGGTAGTCAGTACGGTTTGCCATTGAGGAGGTCTTAAAATATTGGACTAATATAGGAGTTCTTCAAGAAAGAAAAAACGCCTAAAGTGTGGTAGTTAGTAAATGGCTGAAAAGATTAAGACATGATTTGGAAGACGATAAACGCGGATACATAAGCCAGACCTGTCATATACGCCAACTGAATCAGCGGCCACTTCCAGCCCTTGGTCTCACGTTTTACAATCGCCAATGTGCTCATGCACTGCATGGCAAAGGTGTAGAAAATCAGCAATGACATACCCACGGCTGGAGTATATCGCGGCCCGCCTGTCTCCGGATTTATTTCGTTGCGTAACCGCAGCTTGATGGTTGGCTGATCATCTGCACTGCCAATGCTATAGATGGTGGCAATGGTTCCTACAAATACTTCGCGAGCTGCAAAAGAGGTAACGAGCGCAATGCCAATCTTCCAATCAAAACCCAATGGAGCTATCAGCGGCTCAATTGCTTTTCCAAGTTTTCCGGCATAGGAGTGTTCCAGCTTGTAAGCCGCTACTCGGTTTTGAATCTCTGCCTCCGACCAATTTTCTTGTACCGCCTGTGCTTGCACCACTTGTTTGGCGGCATTCATTTCATCAATCGGGCCATAGCTGGCTAGCACCCAAAGTATGATGGAGATGGCCAGAATTACACGACCGGCTTCAAACACAAATGTCTTCGTTTTCTCGATGATGGTAAATCCAACATTCGACCACCGTGGCATACGATAGGTGGGCAACTCCATAATCAAAAAACTGCGCTCGGTAGTCTTGATCAAAAATTTCATTCCCCAGGCTGAAAGAATAGCGGCCAAAAATCCCAACAAATACAAGCCCATCAACACCAAGCCTTGGTAATTGAAGAAGCCTAATAATTTAATATCTGGAACAATGAGAGCGACTAAAATGGTAAACACCGGAAGCCTGGCGGAGCAACTCATAAACGGAGTTACAAAAATAGTGATGAGCCGTTCTTTCCAATTGTCGATGGTGCGCGTGGCCATGATGGCGGGAATAGCGCAAGCCCATCCTGACATGAGGGGCACTACACTTTTTCCGTTGAGCCCAAACTTGCGCATAATTTCGTCCATCAAAAAAACCACTCTCGCCATGTAGCCGCTCTCTTCAAGAATGGCAATGAATGCAAATAGAAT
>JABFSO010000124.1 GCA_013140555.1 Cyclobacteriaceae bacterium
GATGCTATTCGGTGAAATGACTTCCGAAACAGACGTCTATAACAAGAAACGGGTGGTGAACTACGTGACCACTTTATTTCTGACCGACATGGAAACCAATAAACGAATTTGGTACGGTCAGCAGGAGATCAAGAAGTACATCCGCAATTAGCGAGGCGCCTAAAAGCTGCGTATGATTTTCGCCCGCTCTTCTTTCCAATCCCTGCGCCATCGGGCTGCCCTTTTCATCCTATTTGGTCTCGTGAGTTCATGTGCCACTTACTACCAGGCGAATTACCAGTTCAACCGCGATTTTGAAAGTGGTAACTTGAATGGTGCATTAGCCACGCTTAAAACAACCAATCGCGATACGGGTCGCGATCGGTTTCTTCACTTTGTAAATAAGGGTTTGGTACTTTCCATGCTTGGGCAGTATGAAGAAAGTAACTCGTACTTTGAGCAGGCCTATCTCTTTTGGGAAGATTTTAAGATCGATTACTTCAGCGAAGGTGCTTCGTACTTAATCAACCCAACCATTACCGTTTATAGAGGTGAAGATCACGAACACCTGATGTTGCTTTACTACAAGGCAATCAACTACTTAAAGATGCAGAAGACAGAAGAAGCATTAGTGGAATGCCGCAGGCTGAATATCCGGTTGCAGCAGTTAAGCGACCGGTATTCATCCGGTAATTATTATAAACGCGATGCTTTTATCCAAAACCTGATGGGTATTATTTATGATGCCGATAAAGATTATAACAACGCATTCATTGCTTACAAAAACTCGTGGGAATCGTACCAGAATGAATACCAAACCATGTTTCAATTTTCGGCACCCCGCCAATTAAAACTGGATATCCTCCGCACCGCTTGGCTCAGCGGAATGCAAAGTGATTTTGAAAGGTTTAAGGAAGAGTTCGCCATGCCGGACTACCAATATATTCCTCACGAAGGAGGGGAGCTTATTTTCTTCTGGCACACCGGCTTATCACCCTACAAAGCAGAATGGGGCGTCAACTTTGTCATCGATCATGGCAGCGATTATTTTGTATTTCGCAACAATGAGCTGAATCTTACCTTTCAGTTTCCAAAATCAGGTTACTCGCGCGATGAAGTGGATGCTTTGACCCGACTCGAGTTCTTTCATGTGGCTTTTCCGCGCTATGTGGAGCGATCTTTGTATTTTGATGAAGGCCAATTGAAACTCAATGATCAAACCTACCCGCTGGAGTTAACCGAAGATGTAAACAAGATTGCCTTCAAGGTATTGGAAGAACGGATGGGGTTTGAAATGAGCAAAGCGTTGATTCGGTTGGCAATCAAGAAGGCATCGGAATACACTGTGAAGAAAGACAACAAACGGTGGGGTGCGTTGCTAGGAGTTGTTAACACCCTCACCGAAAAAGCCGATACGCGCAATTGGCAAACCCTTCCGCATAGTATCTATTACGCGCGCGTTCCGTTGCCCGAAGGGCAGTCCACCGTTACGCTTAGCCTGGGTGGCTTAGGGCGAGAGCGGGACGAACGAAGCTTCACCTATCAGGTTAAAAAAGGTCAGGTACTATACCACACCTTCAGTTCGTTAGAAACCACATTCGGAAACAATAGAAACTAATTTGTTCTAATTCTTATCTTTAAGCTTCGAAAAATCCGTATTCTGAAATCGACCCTTCAAATAGCGCTCTATATCATCTTCATGTTTGCGATGCCAATGGTTTTGCCGGCACAGGATAATGGAGGCACGGGTATTCCTTTAGATCATTTTTATGCAGAGCGCGAATCGTCAGGTGCTTTTCGTAAGATATTGACTAAGATCACTTTCGGGGTCAATCTGGGCTATGGAAATAGCTACCTGAGCCACGACCTTTCGGGATTAGGACTTTATCAAGTCCCCAATTTGAACCCACAAATATTCGTGGTTGACTCATTGACAAGGTATAGCAATTGGGTAAACGACCCTTCCATAGATAAAACATTACCTTCCAACACAGCTTTTTATTCGAATCCCGGCAAGGCCAATATAGGCTTCAAAGGAAATGCGTTGAACATTCCTCTTAATTTGTTTTTGTATTATGGATTTAACCGGTATCGCGTGGGTGCTGGCTACTCGTATGAAATAATGAGTATCGGCACGTTGAACCCAACTGGATTAACCGACAAGATCAAGAGCCTGCAATTGCCCAACTCGTCAGGGTTTGTTAGTAAATATTATTTGCTTCTGGGAGCATCCTTTTATCGTACGGGCGATTATTTGTTTACGGGAGATATTCACCTGGGAAGTTTTACACCGACTGGTAACTTTAGTTCAACCGTTACGGGAGGCATGTACTTTGATTTGGGACTAACGGCTGAGCGCGAGTTTTCAGAATATTTTAAAGTTTTTGTTCGCCCCTCATTCGAATTAAAAAGTTATTCTGTGCCGTTGCCCGGAAGTAGCAAAGTCATCGAAAACAGTATGAACGCGCTTTACTTCAACTTTGGTGTTACCTACCGCATTCCGGAGTTGCCCAGATGCTATCTCAAAGATTGCCATGTTCAAATCAACCATGCGCATGGAAGTAAGGAATACCGCAGCCGCAGACATCCTTTCTACAAAAAACAAAACCCCGGCTATGGCGAGAACGACAAAACCTTGATTAAATACCGAGGCAAAAACAAAAGAAAACTAAATCCATATTAAATAATAAATCAAATAATAGGTTCCTGTATGAAGCAAACTAGTAAGTTAATGATGTTGTCGGCTATCGTGTTGTTGGCAATAACTTCCCCACTGCATGCACAGATGGGTTTTGGAAAGATCGAAGAGATACAACAAGTTAAATCGCGAAGATTGATTGTGGTGATCGAAGAGCCAAGTGAACGGATGATGAAAAAACTTCAAAAGCGTCCACGCAAAGGAGATGTTGAAGATTACAAAGCCGACTTAGCTACCTTCAATGAAAACCTGAAGGCGGTAGTAGAGAAATTCTGGCCATATAACAAATCAGGTATCCAATACAAAACACTGAAAGAGGTGGAGAAATTGGAGAAATCAAATTCCAAGGGATATGCAGTGCTTACCATTTTATCCAGTAAGCCCAGTTCTATGCGTGCAGGCTTTTTGTATGCAGATGGCATTTATTGGGTGAAAGATATCAAAGATGATTTTGAAGATCGCGATGATTGGATGCTCTCTACCATGGTAATCAACACTATCGAAGACTGGGGTAAGAAGCCGGTTTATTATGTTCCATTGTTTGATGTTTTTCCAACCAAAGCGTCTATGGTATATGGTATAAAGTCGATCGATGCATATTTCAGTTATCGTATTGCCAAGAAGAAGAGCGGGGTAAGTGTCAAGGAAGAAGCGGAGAGAAAAGAAGAAATAATGATGAAGAAATTTCCACTACTTGCTAATAAGACTTTATTAATTCGAGGCGAATGGTTGGACGAGAAGCTGAATGAAGAAGAGATTAAAAAAATATATCCATTCAAATTTCAGGTATGCGACCGTGAAATGATGGATAAAGTAGTGCTAGAACAAGACCCGAATTATGCGTATGGTGTGGTGATGCCGACCATCATTTCAACCAGCAATTCAAACATGGTCTTGTACCTTCATTTTATATTAGATGCGGAAGATAGTCAGGCAATGTGGTTCCAAAAGCCGAAAAGAGGCCAGATGATGGTGGGTTCTATGTTTAGTGGGAAAGCTGGACACGAAAACTTTACCGCCAAAATTCTTAAAGCAATAGGGGATGACGCACAGGAAAAACCTGAAAAATAGTTGCTATGCGTTTCCTGTTTCTAGTATTGCCATTTCTGATTATTTATATCCCCACTACAAAATCTCAGTCGAGGGAAATTACCGTTGCCCCCGAGTATAACATACCAGTGGGTGATTTGGCGTGGGGCAATAAGGCTGGGCTCGGTCTGCGACTCACGTTTAGTAAGTTAGAAGGAGACCGAATAACGAAGTTGAATAGTTTAACTATAAGCTATACTTCTTTGCCAGCTCGTGCCGATACACTCTACTATGTAGTGGATAAAGGCGGAGTTGGTGGAGTTGGTTTAGGTAAAGCCGTCTTTAGCTCCTTTAACATGTTTCAATTACGAGGCGGTATCGAATATAGCTTCCCGCTGATTGATCGAAAATTAGCACTGAAAGCAGGAGGGGGAATTGGCTTAGTTTATGGTAGCCGTAAAATTAGTTTAACCGACAGTTTTGGAGGTGGAGACGGGCTTTCCGAATTAGTGGCGTGGGGAACCTTGGTGCCCTCTGGTAGCCTTGATTATCGGTTGAATGATTTGCTCACAATGTCGGCCGGTTTTTCCTATACCTTCATGATTCAATTGGGGAATACCAACGCCAACTCCATGAACTACAATCCTAACACCGGATTAATCATGCGCTACTTTACACCGAGTATCGCTTTCAATCTATCTCTTCCTTAAAAAATGAAAATTAGTAAGCTGATTATCTTTATTGGTGTTCCAATCGCGCTGATGTTCCGGTGTACTCCCGATGACACGCCTTTTCTCTCCAAAGCCGAGGCCGAAAAACAAATTGAAGCGT
>JABFSO010000240.1 GCA_013140555.1 Cyclobacteriaceae bacterium
ATGCGTGCGCATGCTAATGGGCAAATCGTTGTTTAAGCCTACCGCTTTGCGCGAACGGATTTCATGCCGCAGATTCAGTAATGGAGCGTACGAAGACATTATCTTTTAATTGCTAATCTTTTTGTTGACTATGAGAATGGTGATGTTGGTAGGAGCGTTGTTGGTAAGTTCATGTTCGGTAGATAAACTTTATTTGTCCAAGCAGCAACGCAAGTCGAGTGGCTTTGAGCAAGTAGGTTTCGATGACCTTGCGCGTTTGTATGTCGATAAGCAGACAGTGGATGAAATAGAAGGGATCTATTCCGTTTCCGGACTTATCATCAAAAAGAGTAAAGCCCTTTTTTCTGGCGAGGAAAAGGAGAAGATTATTGAGCAACGCGACAACTATTCGAAAGTCGCCATCTTTCGCGATCATCAGAAATCTGACCGCGAGTATTTTGAAGTTTCGTTAGATAAAGAAGGACTGCCTTCGTATTCTATTCGAGGTGAGTTTAACAAGGTAACGGAAGGGAACATCTTAGTTTACAAGCATTTCGAACCCCGAAAGAAAGTACTCAACTACACCTTCACCTACGATGCGGAAAAGAACATGCTCGAAGGCATTCGTACAGAAACCAACGGCAACACCGTCATCACTTTCAAACTCACGTATCTCAAGCTGTTTCCCAAGAAGAATTAATCGCTTGCGCGGCTTACACTCAGGCTTACAACAGTTAGGTTAAGCAAAAAAATATTCTTCTTTTCCGTGAAAATGGCTTATCTTTACACCAGTTTTAATTCCCTATTTTGAATCAGGCACAAGCCATTACGCTCTATCAACCGCTCCTGCAAAACATTGCATACAATCTGCTGCGATGCAAAGCCGATGCAGAAGATATTGTGCAAGACACTTTCGTGAAATGGTTGAGTGTCGATCAGACCAAGATTCAAAACACCAAAGCGTATCTTATCAAGTCCGTTACCAATAATTGCCTCAATCACCTCAATTCGCTCAAGCGCAATAAAGAGGAGTATTGGGATTCCATCATGCTGTCGAGCCTGGTGGTGAAGTGGAAAGAAACAGACTTTGCTCACATCGATTTTGAGAAAGAATTGGCTTCGGCCTTTAAGGTAATTCAGAACAAATTAGAGCCCTTAGAAAGAGCGACTTACTTATTGAAAGAAGTATTTGATTTCGATTACGAATCCATTCAAAAGGTGTTGGATAAGAAGTCGGACCACTGCCGTCAGTTGTTGAGCCGCGCGAAGAAGAAACTCAGCGATGCCAGCCCGATGATGAAAGTAGATCTTCCGGATGCCTCTCACTTATTTGAAAGCTTTAAGAACGCCTGCACGATGGACAATGCCGCAGGCTTCATCGACCACCTCAAGCAGGATATCGCTGCTTCGCTGAAGAAAATGTAATCTGCACACTTGGCGGGATTGCGAGCTTCAATTTACACACGGTGATTCTGTTTCGTATATCTGGAATCATAATTCTTAAATTTACGATCACATGAAGAACTGGGTAATACTATTATTCCTGATTTCAGCTTTCACAGCGTCCGGACAAGCGAACAAATCAGCCTTGTTGGGTAGGTGGATTTGCACAAACAAGGACAGCGTCTATTACACGAGCAAGTATATTGTATTTTACAGTGACTCTACTTTTAAGAATGAAAGTAATCAGTGCGAATTTGTCACCTGGGTTATCAGTGCAAAAAAGCTTTCTATTACAAAGTGGAATGAGTGCCTTCCTGATGGAAGAGTTCGTTTTAGTAGCTACTTTTCAAAACCAGAGCTTCAACTTAACTTAAAGAAAGTGAGGCGAAAGAAGATTATTGAATTGGTAAGAGGGAAGGAGGTAGTTGAACAATTTAAAATAATAGAGTTCAGCGAACAACGTGTGGATAAAGATTCTCAGGTTATTAAGATCTTAAAGCTAAAACGGATTTGAGATCTTCGTTTTTCTGCTTTCTAACACTCAACCAATCGTATCGTAACACCCCACCTCTAAGATGTCAGATGGTTTCTGTATTCTTTTCACCCTACCGTTTCGCATCATTGGATAATCGAGCGCAAACGTCTAATTTGGGACAAGCAATAGAAGACTACATACAATAGATTTTAAAGCGGCATGCTATTCGTAACCAACTTCAAACCATTAACAAGTAAATGACACGATTACTTTTCGTAGTAATGATATTTACTTTGTTCAAGGCCGACCCAAAAAAAGCGGACAAGGGAATCGTTTACTTTTCCTATGACAACGGAAAGACCTGGGAGAACAGAAGCCGAGGACTGCCAGACAATATTTTTTTATCGGATATAGCCGTGAGTAATGACATCGTAGCGCTGTCGACTAAGAAAAACGGTGTTTTTACTTTTAACTTTTCTACCGAAGTGTGGAAAGGAGTTAAATCCATTCCAACGGAGAATGATGAGATTAACGCACTGTACGTGCATCAAAATAATTTGTTTGTAGGAACAAAGAGCAATGGAATTTTTATCTCATCTGATCAGGGAGACACGTGGGCTGACTACAATACCGGCTTGCAAAATAAGACTATCCGGAAGCTGATCGTTATTGGCGACACATTTTATGCGGGCACAAATGGTGGGCTCTATTTCTATGATCCATTGACTAAAAAATGGAAACTCGAGTATGGCCACACTTCACTGCAAGTAAATGGCATCAAGGAGCTAAATGGAGAAATCTTTATCGGAACAAATCAAGGAGCATTTAAGAAAAATAAGAAGTGGCAGCAAATCATGGCTAACCGATCTCTGCACAATATCGGAAATGACAGAAACAACATTTATGCACTAACATATAGCGAACTATTTATTTCTTCAGACTATGGATCCACTTGGCGCAGTGACCAAAAGGGCATGCCCCATGGAATGTACACATTTCAAGTAATCGAAAAGGATAACACAGTTTTAGCCGGTCAATGGGACGGTGTTTATGTTAAAACCGCCACCCAAGGTTGGAAGCTTTCAAACAAAGGCCTTCCTCCGGACTTTCCTGTTTTAGAAATTGTCGTCACATCAAACTTTGTAGTGGCAGGAAGTTCTCAATGGTCCAAAGAATAGACATCGTACAGATTCCTTGGTCATTAGTTGAAACTGAATGGTGCTAAGTTGACAGCAGTGCTTTGAAACTCAAAATCAAGAACGACCGACATTGAAAGCATTAATGGAGAAATAGTGGCGATTCGTCTTTGCCAATCACTATCCTTAGTGTTTCGCATATTTTTATTTTTACCTTATCAAACAAGAATAAACGAAAGCAAAATGCCACCATTTTATGATATCTATGGACTTTCAAAACGAAGAGATAAACAAACAATTGAAACCTTTTTAGACTTTTATTGTCATCGGGAATTAATTGAAAACTATCAGGGGCAAGATGTGGAGATTGCAATTTATAAAAACGATAAATATGGTGTCAATGAGGAATTTGTTCCGGTAGATAACTTAAGTGAGGTTATTAATTATGGATTAAGTCATCCGGATTGCGGGTTCGCATTTTATGTTGGGGCTAAATCGAATTACAAAAAAGATATAGGTAGTCTTATCTTGAAATTCACTTTTGATGGAAAAATGATCTTTGGAGTATCGATCGAAGAGAAGCGATTAATAGATGGAGATAAATTAATCGACAACTATGACGCAGCACTTGAAATTGAAAAGACAATTGTCGAGTTGACCAATTCGATAAAGACCTCCATCCAACTTGAATATGCACCTTCCGATGATGAAGAAGAATTTGATAGAGATATCGAAATGTGGCGAAAGATGAATGAAGAGAAACGGAAAATAATAGGAAAATAGCTAACCACACATTGCAAAAAGTGGGGTAGATAGGATTGAAAAGCCCTATCAAAACCCCACCCTACCAAGTGGAGTCAATGTATCTTAAAGTTCGAAAGTGAACAGTAAAATGTTCATTCCTATAAATTTAATCTAAGTTTTAATAGAAATAGTTGCTGAACGCACCTAAAACTGAAACAAGGAGATTGGCAAAGTATTTGCCAACCTATCGTAGATATTTCAATACAGTAATTACATTAAAAGTGAGTTTTTTTTCTTGTAAAACTTCTAAAACCAATTCATGAAACATATCTACCATATCATTCTCGCACTACTGCTTGTTCTTATTTCAAAAGGCTATTCGCAACCGGCTGCGACTAAAAAAGGACTAGAACAAAAAACGGGGGAGCAAGTAATTGCTATCCGAAATGTGAATGTTATTACTATGACTTCGCCCGGTAGGGTTTTAATTGAATGCCACCGTGCTCATTATCGGCAATCGCATTGAATCAATAAATGGTACAATTCCAGCCAATGCCAAGATCATGGAAGGCAAAGGGAAATGGCTCATGCCCGGTCTGATTGATACACATGTACACTTACCTGCCGATGTTTTTTTTGGCCCCAAACGACCAGCGCAGACACCCGACTTTTCTTTCGACACGCAAGATACGATGACTCCTATTGTAG
>JABFSO010000435.1 GCA_013140555.1 Cyclobacteriaceae bacterium
CAGATGCTGTAAAAAATGCATTGAAAACTTCGGCTACAGAAGTTAAATGGGAGAAGCATGAAGCAAAAGGCAAAGCTGGAAAAACACATGTGCGCTATGTGGCCGTTTATACGCAAGAAGGTGTGCGTGTGCGATCTCGCTTTAAGGAAGATGGCACTGCCATGAGTTCATCCAAATATATGGGCGGACAAAAACTTCCAGCAGCCATTCAAACAGCAGCTACCACGAAACATCCGGGAGCAAAGCTGGTAATTGGTGAAGAGCTAACCACCAAAAGCGGACAGGTGATTTATCGCGTGCGATTAAGAAACGGTGGTTCAAAAATTACAATTTTATTGGATGCTAATGGAAATGAAATTACCCGTGATAAAATGACTGAAGAACACAAAGAGGGTGAAGAAGAAGAGGGTGATGGTAACTAATCGGTAGTTGAAAAAATAAAAAAGGCTTGACTAATCATCAGGCCTTTTTTCATTCTGCTGCGCTTCGATCTACTTCGCGTAGTGCTTGTAAAAAGCAACAATGGTTTCAATACCGATCAAAAAGTTCTTAATGCCATAATGCTCATTGGGAGAATGGATGGCATCACTGTCCAAGCCAAAACCCATCAGCACGGTATCCAGACCCAATTCTTTTTTGAATAACGAAACGATCGGAATGCTTCCACCATCGCGAGTAGGGATGGGAGACTTGCCCCACACTTCCTCAAACGCACTGCTTGCCGCTTTAAATGCTTTTGAATCAGTCGGTGTTACAGCAGGCTCGCCTCCATGGTGGGCTGTCACTTTTACTTTCACCGACTTCGGTGCGATGGATTGAAAATGTTTGGTGAACAATTCGGTGATCTCAGCACTGTTTTGATTGGGCACCAGTCGCATGGAAATTTTGGCGGAAGCCTTAGAAGGTAAAACAGTCTTAGCTCCTTCTCCTGTATAGCCACCCCAAATCCCATTCACATCTAAAGTAGGTCGAATGCCGGTACGCTCGAGCGTGGTATAGCCCTCCTCTCCTGTTATATCTTGGATATCCAATTCTGATTTATACGCTTCTAAATCAAATGGCGCTTTGTTCAATTGTGTTCTTTCTTCCTTCGTAAGCTCAGCTACTTTATCATAAAACCCGGGAATAGTAATACGACCTTTGTCATCATGCATTGAGGCAATCATCCGACTTAATGTATTAATCGGATTGGCCACGGCACCACCATACACACCCGAATGTAAGTCGCGGTTAGGTCCGGTAACTTCTACTTCCATGTAACTCAATCCGCGTAAGCCAACGGTGATTGAAGGAGTATCGAGCGATATCAATGATGTGTCGGAAATGAGAATCACATCCGCCTGAAGTTTGGCTTTGTTTTCTTTTACAAAAGTGCCAAGATTATCGGAACCGACTTCTTCTTCGCCTTCAATCATGAACTTGACATTGCACGTGAGTTGGTTCAGTTTCATCATCGCCTCAAATGCTTTGATGTGCATGTAGAATTGTCCCTTATCATCGCAGGAGCCACGTGCATAAATTTTTCCGTCTTTTACTACGGGCTCAAATGCCGGTGAATCCCATAAGTTCAAAGGATCAGCAGGTTGCACATCATAATGTCCGTAAACCAAAACAGTAGGTTTTGATTTATCGATGATCTTCTCACCAAAAACAATGGGGTGTCCTTTCGTTTCGCACAATTCAACATGATCGGCTCCGGCATCCTTTAATTTTTGTACAACATATTCTGCGGCTTTGCGAACATCTTGCTTGTGTTTGCTATCGGCACTTACCGAAGGTATGCGCAACAAATCGAATAATTCTGCTAAAAATCTATCTTGATTAGTTTGGATGAAGTGGTTGACTGAACTCATTATTTTTGATTTTAACTTGACGTACAAACTTACAAGTATTACAGAGATAAAAACACCAATATTTTGTTAGATTTGTGCTTTAACTAAACACAATAAAAAAATGAAAAAGTTTATTTTCTCCCTCACGTTTGTCGTACTAGTTATTGGGTCTGCATTTTCTCAAGATGGTAAGTTTTCTGGCGGTTTGGAGCTTGGCCTTCCATTAGGAACTGCTGCAGATGGTGTTGGTTTAGGCTTTGGCTTAAGTGGACGTTATGAGGCACCTATTCAAGACAAATTAAATTGGTTTGCCACAGCCGGATTTATTTCTTACAGCGGTAAAGAATACACTACAAACTTTTTCGGACAGACTCTAACGGTGAAGGGTTCTTCCGTAACAATGATTCCTCTTCAGGGTGGTGTGAAGTATTACTTTCAAGAAAGCGATAACGGTTTCTATGGAAGTGGAGAGCTTGGTCTTTTTATTGCTTCTGGTAGTGGATCTAGTGACACCAAGTTTGGTATCACTCCTGGATTAGGCTATAGATTAGAAAAATTTGATTTGAGCGCTCGATTTAATGTGGTTTCTGATTTCAATACATTTGGAATTAGAGCTGCTTACATTTTCTAAACCTTACTTTTATTTATTGCAGTAGGCTGCCTCAAAAAGGCGGCCTATTTTTTTTGTGTTAAATCACAGTTTTGAATATTGATTTTTTGAAGAACCTAAATGTAGTGTACTCGTTGAAGGAAAATATTGTTAGCCAAAAAATTTATATTTATTAAAACAAAACAAACCATGAAAAAAATTTACTTCTCATTGTTGATTAGTGCTGTCGCGTCATCTGTGGCTTTTTCACAAAGCTTGAGCTTTGGAGTTCGAGGCGGGATTAACATTGCAAAAGAGACAGCATCTTCCGGATCTACTTCTGTCTCATCTGATTCAAGAGTCGGGCTTATGTTAGGCACCTATTTAACTGTTATGACTTCAGATAAGTTTGGCATACAGCCTGAATTAGTCTATTCAAGTTTTGGTGGGTCTGCCAGCATAAGCGGACAAACTGTTTCTGACAGCTTCAACTACTTATCGGTTCCGGTTCTTTTACGCTATAATTTATCCGAGAATTTCAACATTCATGCCGGTCCGCAATTAGGGATATTGCTATCTGCAACATCTTCTGCTGGCTCAAATAGTGTTGATATAAAAGATCAGGTTAATGGTGTTGATTTTGGTGGAGCATTTGGATTAGGCGCTGATTTTGGATCATTCAATGCCGGTGCTAGGTATTACCTTGGTTTCTCTAATTTGATAAAAAATGTTCCACAAGGATTAGATTTAAAACAAACCAACAGTGCAATTCAATTATTTGTTGGCTATACCTTATTTAAAAAATAGTCATATCTAATTCGAATTGAAATGCCGCCTTGTGCGGCATTTTTTTTGACCAATTATCCCATCTGCTACTTTCATCAACGTAAAAGGGTTTCTTTCAACCGATTCCGCTACTAGTCGTTAGTTAGATTTTGTTCTTTTTTTAAAAATACTTCTTCGAATCCGCACTTTCGATCTTCTCAGCCTTTATTTTTATTTCTTGTAAAACTACAATCAAGAAATTTTCAGGAAGTGAAAGATCAGAATAGCCAAGGATTATATCGACAGGAGTTTGAGAAAGACTCGTGCGGTGTTGGATTCATCGCCAACATAAAAGGAAGAAAATCACATCAGGTAATTACTGATGCGCTCACCATGCTCGAGCGTATGGCGCATCGTGGTGCATGTGGGTGCGAGCCCAACACAGGCGATGGTGCTGGTATTCTCATTCAAGTACCCCACGAATTTTTATTGGGCGAGTGTAGCCGTCTCGGTTTTAAACTTCCTGCCTTCGGTAGCTATGGCGTGGGTCTTGTCTTTTTTCCACGCGATCCCAAAGTGCGTGAAGAATGTCGCACAGTCCTCAATCGTCAAATCAAAAAAATGAAAATGGGATTGCTCGGTTACCGGGTTCTTCCCACCAGCAACAAAGATCTCGGAGAAACCGCTTTGAAAGCCGAACCGGTGATGGAGCAGGTCTTCATCAAGCGTGGCGATGCCGGCACCAACCCCGATGATTTCGAACGCAAACTTTTTATTCTTCGCAAGTACGTTACACACCTCATTACCGAATCGGTTAATGGTGTTGATAATCAATTTTACTTTTCTTCACTTTCGTACAAAACGATTGCCTACAAAGGCATGCTCACCAGCGGACAATTAAAGCCTTACTTTGCTGATCTCGAAAATGAAGAAGTGGTTTCAGCTATTGCCGTTATTCACTCACGCTTTTCTACAAACACATTTCCTTCGTGGCGGTTGGCGCAGCCCTTCCGCTTCATTGCACACAATGGTGAAATCAACACGGTGCAAGGAAACATCAATTGGCTGAAATCAAAAGAAGCATTCTTTTCCTCGCCTTACTTTTCTGCCGAAGAGTTGAACATGATTTTGCCGATCTGTAATCCAAAGCAATCGGACTCTTCCAATCTCGATAATACCATCGAATTGCTCGTGCATGCGGGGCGTTCATTGCCCCACGTGATGATGATGCTCATTCCAGAAGCATGGGATGGCAACGAAGCAATGACCCAAGAGAAAAAAGATTTTTACGAATACCACGCGAACCTAATGGAGCCGTGGGACGGTCCCGCATCCATCACCTTCACTGATGGAAAAATTGTTGGCGCTACGCTGGACAGAAATGGATTACGTCCTTCTCGCTTTGTGGTGACTGACGATGACTTTGTCATCATGGCATCTGAAGTAGGTGTGATTGATATCGATCCCGCTAAGGTTGTTTCAAAAGGCCGATTGCAACCAGGAAAAATGTTCGTGGTTGATTTGGAACAAGGTCGTATCATCAGCGATGATGAATTGAAAAAAGATATTTGCACCCGTCAGCCTTACGGCAAATGGTTGAAAGAAAATAAAGTAAGACTGATCGACTTGCCGGAACCGGGCGGAAGTTTTCACAAGTACGATCCGGTTACATTCTTAAAACGACAAATCTCTTTTGGTTATACTTCGGAAGATTTGCGCGTGATCGTCACGCAAATGTGCGAAACCGGAAAAGAAGCGCTCGGCTCGATGGGCAACGATACACCACTCGCCATTCTTTCGCGGCAAGCACAACATCTGTCGAGTTATTTCAAACAACTGTTCGCGCAAGTAACGAATCCACCCATCGATCCAATCCGTGAACGATTGGTGATGTCGCTAGCTTCACACGTAGGTGGATCGTTGAACTTGTTAGAAGAATCTCCGGAGCACTGCATCACACTTGAATTGCCTACTCCGATTTTGTCAAACAATGAGTTAGAAAAAATTCGATACATCGATCATCGCCATCTGCAAACAAAAACCATCTACACCTATTTCAAAGCAGATGGTCAGCCAGGTTCATTGGAGAAAGGTCTCAACCGCGTTTGTCAATATGTAAGCGATGCGGTGGAAGATGGCTTCACGATCATCATTCTCTCTGACAGAAGTTTTGACAGCGGTCACGCACAGATTCCTTCCTTGCTAGCGGTCGCTGCGGTACATCATGATCTGATTCGGAAAGGCTTGCGCGGAAAAGTTGGCTTGCTGGTAGAAGCAGGCGATTTATGGGAAACTCATCATTATGCTACGCTCGTTGGCTTTGGCGCTTCCGGTATCAACCCGTATCTGATTTACCAAACCATTCACGACATGAAGAAGCGCAATCTTTTCAGCGATGCGCTTACGGAAGAGAAAGCGATTTATAATTATAAGAAAGCCGTTGCCGGAGAATTGCTGAAGACTATGAGCAAGATGGGCATCAGCACGTTGCAATCGTATCACGGTGCACAAATTTTTGAAGCGCTCGGCATTCATCAGGATGTAATTGACACTTACTTTACCGGAACGGTTTCTCGCATTGGCGGATTGACCTTGGATGAAATTGCAAAGGAAGCTTTGGCGAAACACTCGCTGGCTTTTCCTAAAACGGCTAACTCCAATCCAAAACTGGAAGTGGGTGGGGTGTATCAATGGAAGCAACGTGGCGAAGCGCACTTGTTCAATCCGCAAACTATTCATCTGCTGCAACAATCTACCAAAAACAGCGATTACTCACTTTTCAAAAAATATTCGGCACTCATCAACGAGCAAAGCGAAAAAGCAATCACGCTGCGCAGTCAGTTGAAATTCAAAAAAGGAAAATCCATTCCGCTGAGCGAAGTAGAACCGAAAGAAAATATTTTCAAACGCTTTGCTACGGGTGCGATGTCGTTTGGATCGATCTCCCACGAAGCACACAGCACGTTGGCGATTGCCATGAATCGCATTGGCGGAAAAAGTAATTGTGGTGAAGGCGGTGAAGATGAAATTCGTTTTGTACGAAAAGCCAATGGTGATTGGGAAAACTCTGCGATCAAGCAAGTAGCTTCCGGACGATTTGGTGTGACCAGCCATTACCTGACTAACGCCAAAGAATTACAAATTAAAATGGCGCAAGGTGCCAAGCCTGGAGAAGGCGGACAATTGCCGGGTCATAAAGTAGATGAGTGGATTGGGCGCGTGCGTCACTCCACTCCGGGAGTAGGTTTGATTTCTCCTCCTCCACATCACGACATTTATTCGATCGAAGATTTAGCTCAACTTATTTTCGATTTAAAGAATGCCAATCGCGAGGCGCGCATCAGCGTGAAGTTAGTTTCTGAAGCAGGCGTAGGTACAATCGCATCGGGTGTAGCCAAAGCACATGCTGATGTGATTTTAATTGCAGGTCATGATGGGGGCACTGGTGCATCTCCGGTGAGTTCTATCCGTCATGCCGGTTTACCTTGGGAGTTGGGTCTGGCCGAAGCACATCAAACATTAGTGAGAAACAAACTGCGCGGACGCGTGGTGTTGCAAACCGATGGACAAATTCGCACAGGAAAAGATTTAGCTATTGCTGCTTTGCTTGGCGCAGAAGAGTGGGGTGTGGCCACAGCTGCACTTGTTACCACCGGTTGCATCATGATGCGCAAGTGTCATTTGAATACATGCCCTGTGGGTGTTGCTACCCAAAATAAAGAGTTGAGAGCACTCTTTACGGGCAAGCCAGAATACGTGGTGAACCTCTTTGAGTTTTTGGCTGAAGAACTGCGAGAGATCATGGCCGAACTTGGCTTCAGAACCGTGAATGAAATGGTGGGACAAGCCGATCGGTTGGAAATCATTGAAGAAGATGGGCACTGGAAAAACCAACATTTGAATCTGTCTCCGTTGCTTTACAAAGAGCCGATGAATTTGGATGTAGCCTTGTTCAAGCAAGAAGAACAAGATCATGAAATAGAGCACGTACTCGACCGTCAGTTGATAGCAAAAGCACAAAAGGCGTTGCAGCAAGTCGAGCCAGTAAAAGATAGTTTCGTAATTAACAACCGAGATAGGGCTGTGGGTGCGATGCTTTCGAATGAAATTTCAAAACTGTACGGAGGTCTAGGTTTACCAAAAGATACGATTCACTACAAATTCACAGGCACGGCTGGACAAAGTTTTGGTGCATTCACCACCGGTGGCGTCACCTTTGAACTGGAAGGCGATGCGAACGACTACTTTGGTAAGGGTTTGTCTGGAGGAAAACTGATTTTGTATCCCAACAAAAAATCGACCTATAATGCAGCCAAAAACATCATCGCTGGCAACGTAGCATTCTTTGGTGCTACCTCTGGTGAAAGCTATATCAACGGAATGGCAGGTGAACGTTTTGCGGTGCGCAACTCCGGTGTGAATGTAGTGGTAGAAGGTGTCGGTGATCATGGTTGTGAATACATGACCGGTGGAACCGTTGTAATCTTAGGAGAAACCGGAAGAAATTTTGCAGCAGGTATGAGTGGCGGTGTTGCGTACGTGTGGGATGTCAACAAAACATTCGTTAAGAATTGCAATATGGAAATGGTGATGCTGGATACTTTGGAAGCGGACGATGAGCAATTACTGAAGAAAATGATTTTGTCGCATCACGAGTTTACACAAAGTAAACTAGCCGCACATATTCTCAGCTATTGGCAAACGGCTTTCAAACAATTTGTGAAAGTAATGCCGGTAGACTATAAAGCGGTGCTGGAAAAAAGAAGATCAATTGCTCAAGTTGTTTAGTGTTTATTAATACGTACAATCAAAGTAGACTGAAGCATTAGGCGAAATTGTCTACTGCCAACTTTAAGAAAATGGGAAAGCCAACAGGATTTTTAGAATTTGAAAGAGAGTTGCCAAAGAAGCGCGATCCGAAAGAGCGCATCAACGATTACAACGAAGTTGATGCCGCTATCGATACGAACATCGGTGTGAAGCAGGCTTCACGCTGTATGGATTGTGGAACTCCATTTTGTCATTCCGGTTGTCCACTGGGAAATATCATTCCCGAGTTTAATGATGCGGTGTATCAAAGCAACTGGAAGTTGGCGTATGAAATTTTAGTTTCTACGAATAACTTTCCCGAATTCACCGGAAGAATTTGTCCTTCTCCTTGCGAAGCTTCGTGTGTGCTTGGTATTAACAAGCCGCCTGTTACGATCGAGTACATCGAGAAGATGATCATCGAAAAGGCATTTGAAGAAGGTTATGCGAAGCCACGCGTGCCGGTTGCTCGCACGCAAAAGAAAGTAGCGGTGATTGGTTCTGGACCGTCAGGGCTTGCGGCAGCGGCACAGCTAAATTATGCCGGACATTTTGTAACAGTCTTTGAGCGAGCCGATGAAGTGGGTGGATTACTGCGCTATGGCATTCCAGATTTTAAATTAGATAAGCAAGTGCTTGACAGACGCATTGACCTGATGAAAGAAGAGGGCATCCGGTTTCAATTGAATGCAACTGTAGGTGAAACTGTTTCCATCGAACAACTCAAAGATGAATTTGATGCGATTGTATTGTGCATCGGTTCTACTATTCCACGTGATCTGGCTATCCCCGGAAGGGAATTAAAGGGTGTGCATTTTGCGATGGATTTTCTAACACAACAAAATCGCAGAGTGGGCGGAAAAAAGATTGAAACCGAAGAAATTTGGGCTACACATAAAAATGTAATCGTTATTGGTGGTGGAGATACCGGATCGGATTGTGTGGGTACCAGCAATCGCCATCATGCAAAATCTGTCACACAAATTGAAATTTTATCAAAGCCACCTAAAGAGCGAACTGCCACTATGCCTTGGCCTAGTTGGCCGATGATTTTACGGACCTCTACTTCGCACGAAGAAGGTTGCGAAAGAAAATGGTCAATCGTATCCAAAGAATTTGTAGGCGATGAAGACGGAAACCTGACTGGATTAAAAATTGCCGAAGTAGAAGTGAAAAGTGCAGGGCCGGGTAAGCCGCCTTCGTTCGTTGAAATACCCGGGACAGAAAAAGTACTGCCCTGCGAATTAGTATTGCTCGCCATGGGCTTCTTGCATCCACAACACACGGGGCTGCTGGATCAACTCGGTGTTGACTATGACGAACGTGGCAATGTAAAATGCCAGCGCTATCAAACTTCTGTTGAATCCATTTTTGCTGCAGGCGATAGTCGCAGAGGACAATCGCTTGTTGTGTGGGCAATCAGCGAAGGCAGGGAGGCTGCGCGTGCGGTAGATACTTATTTAATGGGGTCTACTTTATTGGAGGCGAAGGAGCGAGGAGTTTTGTCTCTTCAATCTTAGATAAAAGCTACCGCGCTATAAAAATAAAATCGCTACCCGGCTGGTTATCTCCAAACTCGCCATACCTGGGTTCGGGAATTACCGATTCAACTACACCTAATATTTCCTTGTAGGTCAGTATTCGATCGGCTCCTCCATAAGTACTAAGTGCTTCCAGAAATTTTCGTGCGAATGGTGAATGTTGACCGGGGCGTCCATCCGGAACATACTCCTTTCCTCCGGAAGTTAAATACAAACGAGTTTTGCTGTTCAGTTTTCGTTTAATGAAATACGCTCGTTCTGCCTGTGCTGCTTCTTCATTGCCTCGAGATGATGCGAGGTAAGGATCAAATGTTCCACCAAAACAAACATCCATCGCTAAAAAAATGTGTTTACACGGAATGTTGTTGACATAGGTGCGCAGAGCAGAATGAGGCAGGTAACTGGTTTTCCCTTCATCTCCTTTTTTCGAGTCTGTTGCCACTAAATATCCTTCTTTATAAAAATCATCGTATTCGCCATGGCCAGCAATGAAAATGAAAAGCTGATCATCGTCTGAATACATTTTGCGTGCATATTCCCGAATCTTGAGGGTAATTTGTGAGAGTGGAGGGTCAATCAATTTCTCTACTTGAAAATTGTAATTGTTTTCCAACTCTGATGCGATTGTGTTTGCATCAAATACCGGGTTCACTAATGGATTCAAAGCCTGGTACGAATTGGTCGCAATGATCAATGCATAGTCTGTACCGCTTCGACTCAACTTGGCCAACTCGGTAGGATTGTTTTTGTCGAAAATACGATAGACAGTAAATTTCTTTTCGAGTTTCGTGCCTTTTGTATCTGTTGCTTCAATCGTAATTTCATTATCTAAAAAGGCGAGTTTCATACTGTGCTCGAATAATCCTCCAGCATTCAGTTTCAATTTTTCGCGTTGGCCGGATTGCTTGTTAACTGCGGCAATTTCGCGCACACCAAATTCAAAACTCACCATTCCTCTTATCTTCACCTCATCCTCCAGACAAACAAATGGCTCGCCCGTTTTTATTCGGGGCTGTACTAACTCAAACACATTTTTTTTCTCGCTTGTCTCCGTTTGCGAAGTGCGCGTGGCAACCGTTATTGCATTTGCTTCGGCAAGAGTTGGAGCTGGATTCAATTGAAATGATTCAATATTCCATACGGCACTTTTTGCTTCAAATCCGGTAGTAACAATCATCTTCAAATCGGGTGAAAATATAGCTCCGGTTACGAATACTCCGCCTTGCTTAAGCGTTGCTACCTCTGTTCCTATTTCAATGTTCCAAACAATTGCAACTCCATCATGGCCCCCAGAAGCAAGATGAATATTGTCCGATGCAAACTGTATGGTTTGAATCCATTTGCGATGCGTCTTGGGAAGTTCTTTATACAGCCTGCCATTCGATACCTGCCAGATTTTAACTGATTTGTCATCGCCTCCACTGGCAATGTATTCGCCATTGGGGCTATACGCGGCACCACGCACATAGGTGGATGGATGCGCCTCAATGGAACGAATCATGTTTCCGGAAAGGACATCCCATTCTTTCACATAGCCATCGCTGCCGGCCGTTAACACTTTGGCATTGTCTGGCGAAAACCGAACTACCAACAATTCTTTATCACATACTTTGATGTTCTTTATGATTTGTCGTGAAGCCATGTCCCAGATTTTCAACATGCCGTCTGCACCACTTGTAGCCAGATAATTATACCGCACGTTGAAATCAGCCGAATAAACGGTGCCCTTATGTCCTTCAAAGTTATATGCAGCTGTGCCCGTGCTTAAATCAAATACTGTCACCTTGCCACTGCGTTCGCCTGAGGCAAGAAATTTTCCGTTCGAGTGAAAAGCAAGTGCGGTTATCCAACTGTCTTCCCCGTTGACGGTGTAGCTTTCTTTTCCATCAGCAGTAGACCAAATGGTTATTTTGTTATCATCGCCACCGGTTGCAATTTGAGTTCCATCGGGGCTAAGAGCCAGCGATAAAACGTTCTGATTTTTCTTTGAAAAATTGTACTTCAATACGGCCTGTCCATTAGCCAAAATTGAAATCATCAGTAGAAGTGGCAGCAAATTCTTTTTCACCATAATGCCTTTGTTTAAGACGTTAAAACGCATGAACGTATTTCGCTCATTGAAATTAATATAAACCGTCAAACTAAGCCGAAGTCAATCCCGATTATAAAGTCTTGGATTTACCGATGCTTAAATTAACGCCTATGGGGAAACTAAGATAATTCAAATTCTGATCGATGACGGCATTGCCAGAAGCAAAGCTCACATTGTAACAGGCCATGGCTGTAATACCAAGGCTTTCAGAAATTTTTACATCGATACCAGCACCTGCCATTACGCTGAACGCAGCTTTGGGCTTCACTTCAAATCCAGGCTCTCGAATCAAAACCTGATCGATAGAAACAAAATTAACCGGATCTGTAAAGTCAATCGAATAAAAGTCTCTTAACAATACGGTGCTCTGTGCGCGCTTTGAGTGGTACACACTCAACCCTACTCCTCCTATTACAAAAGGAGATATTTTCTTGGATACGATTTTGTACTTTACGTTAGGAGCAAAGTTGTAAATGTTAAAATAAGATTGGTCGTTGCCTCCTTCCGTGCGCGGATCTTTCCACGAACGAAAAGTAGAAATATTGATGGAGGCTCCCACCGATAACTTGCGGCTTATGTTGTACAGCAAATTACTGTATAAACCATAGCCAAATTGAAAGTTTGAAAACAAATAGGGAGTTCGATCGCTGCGCAGCGCTTGCTGGCTTGGTATCAAAGGGCTAACACCTACATCTATTGTAAACTTTTTCTGAAATTGGGCTTTTACTATTTGAGGGATCCCCAAAACAACAATGGCAATTATGAATATCGATTTATAAGCTCTCATACGTGTAGGTGGTGTAGGTAATTTTTAAATCAAGCTCTTCGCGGTAGCGAAGCACCATTTTGCGCTCTTGCAATTCGATTATATCCACCAATGAATTTGTTCTCAAGCCATTGGAATAGATTCGTGTAAAAATAAGACGCGTCTGCGCGTTGTTGAGTCGCCAGCTTCCGCTGGTGGTGATGTAACTATCTTCAAAGTCGCAACGGATCAATCCTTCTGAGAGAGAAAACGAGGCACCGGGTTTTGCCAACGTGTTATCGAAAAGTTTTAGTGTGAGGATATCATCTGCTTCACAATCTATTCCGGCAATGGGCTCTTCACGGTCAACAGAAATAACTGTCCACTTTTTGGTTGCATTGTCTGTCAATAATCGGATGCGCTCAGTGGAAATGCTATCTGAATCGGAGCAAGCAAAAGCCGTCAGTAATAAGGCGCAGGAAATGTATTTATTAAATCTCATTGCCAGTGAAGGTTTACGTATATCAAATAGTTGTTTTCGGTTGTGCGAGTGCTTCCAAAATACACTCGCGTTGGAAATGGATTGCTCTGCGAAAATGGCCCTTCTAATTTTTCAGATAGCTTCATCTCTTCAAAATTATAATCTTCTTTCGCGGTAGCCGCTCCTGAAAAAATATTCAATCGATTATCGAAATCGTCCGAATCGGTAAACCAAGTAAAGATTAAAGAGTACTTAGCCGGACCATTTTTTATTTCATTAATGCTCACAATAGGAAGATCACTAAAAAAATCAGTCATCTTTTCATCTTTGTAATCGTCATTATTCACACGCTCGCCCATGAAGGCATTACCCGATAACTTAAATCCCACCGGTGAAAATGCTACGATATCTTCCGCATACAGATCTTGAGCCCCTGAGTAGTTTTTAATTAGTAAGTATTCACCATAAATCACATCATCTGTAGCGCCTTTCCAATTACTGTTTTTAGTGAATGGAATTAAATCTATTTTGTCAATTTCTATTTCTGTGGGTACTACCGGGCAATAATAAGCAGTCTTCAAGCTAACATTTGTAATTGCATTTTCGGTTAAGAAATCATCAAGTGCATAAAAGGCAGAGGAGTTGTCATACACATCTCCCGATTTAGTATGAGCTGCATAAATAAAATAATTGTAAGGATCTAGATTGGTAAACTCGGCTACTCCTTTTTCATTCGTTACCGATTTGGCCGCTTCGCCTGTTTTAGTGGAAAAACTCAGGTAGTCACGGTAAAGATAAACTTTTGCATTCGGCACGGTTTGATTATCGTCTCCTAATACCCGCACGTTGAGTTGCGTAGGTTGCAATTGCAATTCATTGTCTGACACACCCGAACACGATAGGGCTATCAATGCAAGCATGAAAATACGAATCCTCATAAGGTTTGGTTAGGTAATGGTCAAAGTAACAAATTTTTCCGCAAAGCGAAACAAACAAATGAGCCGCTTGCATTAAAGGCTAAACCTATTTGATTAACTTTACCCTTCAGTAACTATTCTGCCTTAAACTTATTTACGATATGTCGATTCAAAGAAGATTCAGCAATGCCGACCTCGATCGCATCAAAACAGCCGTGCATCAAGCCGAAAGTAAAATTTCCGGTGAGATTGTTCCTGTGTTTGTTGAAAAGAGCGGACACTATTCATTGGCCGCTTATCGCGGATTTTTAGCTTTGGCCGGAATATGCTTTTTAGTCATTATCGTTCTGGATCGATACATGCCACCCTCTTTAGCTATTTACGATCCACTCTTTATTTTTCTCACGGTTACCATGGTTGGTTTGATTGGCTCACTGGCGGCTCATTTTATCAACCCGATCAAGCGCTTTTTAGTCAGTCAGCGTTTGATGGATCAGGCTACACGCAAGCGCGCTGGAAATGCTTTCATGGAAGAAGAGGTATTCAACACACGCCATCGCACCGGTATTATGATTTTTGTTTCATTTTTTGAACGCGAAGTAATTGTAATGGCCGATCGAGGTATCAGCAAAGTGGTCGATCAAAAAGAGTGGGATAAAATGGTGCGCGGTATCACTGAAAATATTCGGATGGGTAAAGTTACGGATGGTATCGAAGGCGCTATCCTTCGCTGTGGCGAAATTCTTTTCGAAAAAGGATTTTTGAAAACCGTAGATGATGTGAACGAACTGCGCGATGATTTGCGAATTGAATAGCAGCAATAATTCTACACCATTTCATTTTGTGATTCAAATGCGTCTCTCCTTTACATATTCCTTGCTTGCTTTATCGCTGCTAGTAACCTCTTTTACCTTTGCACAAATTGCAGTGCCTGCGCACGAAGGTAGATGGGTGCATGATGAAGCGCATGTGCTTTCTCCCTCTACTGTTGCACAACTCGAGCAAGTTCTCAAAGCCGAAAGAGATTCTACCTCCAATCAAATTGCTATTTTAATAGTACCCACATTGGATGGCGAAGACATTGAGGGATTTGGGATACGAGTAGCCGAAGCTTGGAAAGCCGGTAGCAAAGAAAACGACAATGGTGTGATTTTTATCATCGCCATTCAGGAACGCAAAATGCGAATCGAAGTGGGCCAAGGACTTGAAGGTGTTTTGACAGATGCTCTTTCGAGTCGTATCAATCGCAATGAGGTAGCGCCCCAATTTCGGCAGGGAAATTACGATGCAGGAGTGGCTGCCGGAACGATGGCGATCATTCAAGCCATCAAAGGAACATACAAAGGCGATGGGCCAGTAAGGCGTAGTAAGCGTGGTGGCAAATCCCCATTAACCACCATCATCATTATCATTATTATAATCATCATCATGTCGCGTAGAGGCGGAGGTGCTGGCGGATATTGGGCTGCTGGTTCTTTGTTAGGAGGAGGTTTTGGCGGTGGCGGTTCCAGCTCATGGGATAATGGTTCTGACTACGGTGGTGGCGGAAGTTTTGGTGGTGGTGGCTCCAGCGATTCGTGGTAAACTAAGTTTCAATCTTTAATTCTATACAAGTGCAAACATCGGTTGCTTCTTCAGGGAAATTGCTCATAGCCATAGTGGCATTTATTGCTTGCTCTTTTTCTTCTTTTGCACAAAAGACCGTGCCCGAATTGTGGGGGCAGCGAGTGCATGATGAAGCGCTGCGCTCAAGCCAGAAACTGTTGATTTGCTTGAAAAAGATTTAGAGCTATACGAAGATTCAACCACCAATCAAATTGCTATACTTATTGTACAATCGCTGGATGGTGAAGTGCTTGAAGACTATTCTATCAAGGTGGCGGAAAAATGGAAACTCGGTTCGAAGAAAAACGATAATGGTGTTCTTCTTTTAATCGCAATAGAAGATCACAAAATGCGAATAGAAGTTGGTGAAGGATTAGAGGGTGCACTTACAGATGCACATAGCAATCGCATCATCCGTAATGAAATGGCACCGGAGTTCAGAAGAGGTGATTATGATGCCGGTGTAATAAATGCCATTACTTCTATCAAAGCAGCTATTCGAGGAGAGTATGCTGCTGAAGATGCTTCTAATGACTTTGATAACATGGACCCTTCGGTCAAATGGATTGTTGCGGGTGTTATATTCTTGTTTCTAGGCATATTTGCTGGTGTTGGTTTGTTTTCTGAAGGAGCTATGACTTGGGTTTTGTACGCTTTTCTCACTCCTTTCTATGCCGTATTTCAGGGCCTCCTTTTTTCCTGGTGGCTTTTTGGTGGGTACTTAATCGTTTATCCCCTATTGCGCCTATGGATTGTTAAAAGCGGGAAAAAATTATTGAAGTGGGAATCTCCGAGTGGTGGCGGTAGTTCTGGTAGTGGAAGCAGTTGGTCCTCCGGTGGCAGTGACTGGTCTAGTTCTTCTTCCAGTTCTTCCAGCAGCAGTTTTTCCGGAGGTGGCGGTAGCTTTGGTGGTGGTGGTAGTTCTGGAAGTTGGTAATTTATACCTTCTTCAATACGGAAGCCAATTTATTCATCTCTGCTTCTGAGTTATAAACATGAGGCGCCACACGAATGGCGTCTCCACGAAACGAAACCGCAATCTTATTCTTCTTCAAAGCCTCCACTACTTTATCGCGATTGATATTTTGTGGCAACCGTATTCCAAACAAATGATGCCCACGATATTTTGGATCTTCAATCCAAAATCCGGCATCCGTTAATTGAGCCAACGCCTTCTTCGAAATTTTTTCGCAATACGCCTGAACATAGCTGGCTTCCATTGATTAATTTGTTGGATGGCTGCCAGCATCATCGGCACGGAAATAAAGTTGCTGTGCTCGCCTACTTCATAGCGCAATGCAGATGGTTGATAATCGTTCTGATAATTTACCAGAGCAGCAAAGTTTTCACTATCCTTCCGGTTGATCCAGTTTTCTTCCAATGGTTTTCCTTGATCGAAATATTCGCCATAGTAGGCAAGACCAATAGAATATGGACCCATCAACCATTTATATCCGGCACAAATCAATGCATCGGGTTGAATTTTTTGCACATCAAATGGCAACGCACCTACCGATTGGGTTCCGTCAATCACCAACTGTGCGCCTACTTCCTTGATTCGCTTTCTGATTTCTGTCAATTGAAACTTCGTTCCATCTGCCCAATGTACATGACCAAGCGCTACCAGCCTTGTTTTCGAGTTAATGCTTTCCAGTATTCTTTCATTCCAAATTTTTCCACGACCCGCTCCATGTATAGAAGAAACTACTTTTAACTCTGCGCCACGTTCTTGAATCAATTCACTCCACGAATAATAATTGCTCGGAAATTGTTCGGCAGCCACAATCACATTATCACCTGCTGATAGTTTGAGATTCTTTGCTACGGTGGCGATACCATATGAAACAGACGGAATGATAACAATGCGATTGCTTTGCTTTACGTTGATCAGCCGCGCATATTCCTGTCTTAGTTTTTCTGTTTCAGTAAAAAAATCGGTGGGTGCAATGGAGAATGGATTCCGCTTGCGTAGCATTCCTTTCAGTCCGGCTTTCTCCACTGATTTCAACAGAGGGCTCATGTAGGCACCATTGAGATACGTGCCGCTACTTGGTAATGAAAATTTAGATCGTTGGTTAGAAAGCATATCTTTTATCGTTGAAGCCCCAATGAATCGCGTAAGTAATTAAACTCGTTTTTATTTTTTGTCCAATAGTCTAGTCGCATCGTTTTTATCAAAGTTGCCTTTGTAACCACGGGGTTGCCACGTTCTATAAATTGCTCTTCCCAGCCGAGAATTTTGTACGGAAAGTTTTTTTCAAAAGAAATGGCCAATGTCCTCTTACCTTCAAATTGAATGGTATACAACCAGCTATCGGAAAGTTCTTTTTTTGTGATGTCTACTTCTTGTGGCTTTAATTCGGTATGCAGTAATCTTGAATAAAACAATCCGGGTAACAATGTCACTTTTCCGGTTGGCAGTCCATCCGGCCCCAGCCGAATGCGATTCCACAATTCGTCTTCCAGAAGAACAGTTGGCACTGTTGTTTGCGCATCACCTTCCTTCTCAAAATAGGAGTTGGATTGGATGTGGTATTTTTTACCTCTCCAATTTACTTGCGTGAAAACCTGTCCACACCATTCTTGTGAGGACATTGTGAGTTTTAGTGTGGCCGGATTTAGGTTCGCGCTGATTGGAGTGAATGCCGAAAGCATCAT
>JABFSO010000259.1 GCA_013140555.1 Cyclobacteriaceae bacterium
GTTTATTTACGGTGGGGCTCGGAGTTGCCTTGGGGTGTTTATCACTCGTGGCAACACTCTTGCTATGGATCGCGCGCAAGTATTTTCCCGTCAGGGCTTCGTTTCTCTGGCGCCATGCACTCTCCAATTTATTTCGCCCCAACAATCAAACGCGTGTGTTGATGGTGGCGATTGGATTAGGTGCGTTCATCATCTCAACGCTCAACATCATTCAAAACAGTTTATTGAATCAGGTGGAGTTTACCGGAAACAAAAATCAATCGAACACGATTTTGTTTGATATTCAACCAAATCAAAAAGAAGGTGTTGTTCAGTTAATCAAAGAACATCATCTTCCGGTCAATCAGGTGGTGCCTATTATCACCTGTCGATTGAAAGAAGTGAATGGACGATCAGTCGAAGACTTACAAAAGGACACCACTAAAATTCCGGAGTGGGCATTGACGCGTGAGTACCGCGTTACCTATCGCGATAGCCTGACCGGTTCGGAGGAGTTGGTCGAAGGAAAACTTCAGACATTCGAAAAAGGAAAAAGGGATTCTGTTTATGTTACGATTTCCAAAGGCATGCACGAAACGCTGCGCGTGAAATTAGGCGATAGTCTGGTGTTTGATGTGCAAGGTGTTTTTGTAAAAGTAAAAGTAGCCGGCATTCGCGAAATCAATTGGCCGAAAGATCCACCGAATTTTCTGTTTGTTTTCCCTACCGGAGTATTGGAGAATGCGCCTCAGATTTATGTGGCCGCTACGCGTGTGAATGACCCACAGGTAGCCTCAAGATTTCAACAGGCACTGGTCAGAGATTTTTCAAATGTATCCTTGATTGACTTGCGTTTGATTTTAAGCACGGTGTCTGAGCTCTTCGGTAAGATTGGTTTGGTGGTTCGCTTCCTGGCTTTATTCAGTATTATCACCGGACTGGTTGTATTAGCCGGAGCGGTTGTCAACTCTAAGTTTGTGCGCATGAAAGAAAATGTGTTGCTGCGCACCATCGGAGCGCGGACCTCACAAATCATGCGCATTACATTAATAGAGTACGGCTATCTCGGTATTTTTTCAGCCCTTACGGGAATGATTCTGTCGCTGGGAGGCGGATGGGTGTTGACCAAATTCTTTTTTGAAGTCGAGTTTGCCGTAAATTATCCGGAGCTGGCAATTATCACGTCATCGGTGGTATTTCTGACTGTGTTTATCGGCTGGTTTAACTCGCGTGAGGTGATTTCTACACCCCCATTACAAGTGCTGCGCAAGGAGAGCTGATTTGGTTTATGTAACCAAGTTTAATAAGTTTCGTATGGTTACGCATCAAGATTGAGCCTATGCGATTCATTATTCCCCTTTTCTGCCTTTTTATGGCTACCACATCGATGGCGCAGGTGGGCGACATAAAAAACTCATCATCCAGTAATTCAAAATCCGGAGGCGGTGGCGGTGACAGTAAAGGTGGAAGTTCCGGAGGAGGCTTCTTCGTAGATATTTTTATAAACAGCTTAAGTGAGATTGGCGTTTGGCAGAAATACAAATTAGATAAACGCTCCGAAAATGAATACATCGTATCGCTGGATGTTATCGCGCAAGCTGCCGTACAGCCTTCGCGTTATTATTTAATGAATCCACGCATTCGCGGAAACTGGGGATTATTCTCCACCGACTTTCGAATTAACTATTTGTTAGAAGAAAAAATCACCGGCAACGAAGACCTTACAACGATCGATTGGCAGATACTGCAACTAAACTTAGTCACCACACGCCACGTCATCGGGCGTATTGGTGGTGGATTCATGAAAGAAAACTTTGGTGGCCAAGAGTCTTTCTTTGAATCAACCTACGGTGTGTTTTTTCAAAGCGGACAAAAACATTTAGGTGCCAACCTGGAATACCGACTTGCGCAAGATTTTACTACCGGAGCTATTCCACGCAGAGAATTAGGCGCTCACTTCGAATATCGACTTGCCTCCAAAGGATATTGGAATACCTACCTCACCATGGGTGGCGTGTACCAACAATACTATGAGTCGGTGTCGGTGTGGGGTATACAGGCCGGTTTGGCGCTGCGCGTTTTCTCACCACCGATTCAACGCTAGCTTGCTCACGGTTTCGCCAATTGCCAGTGAGGACGTAGCTGCAGGCGATGGTGCGTTACAAACATTAATCACTTGCTTGTCTTCCAAAATCAAGAAGTCATCTACCAAGCCACCCGTGCGATCGCACGCTTGCGCGCGCACACCTGCGCCACCTTCTACTAAATCACTCTCCTGAATTTCAGGAATCAGTTTCTGAAGAGCTTTCGTAAAAGCAGCTTTCGAAAACGAACGATACATTTCACCCATGCCGGTGCGCCAGTATTTAGCCGCTACCTTTTGAAAGCCCGGCCAAGCCAATGTTTCGGCTAGCTCCGCTAAGTTGATCTGCGATTTTTTATATCCTTCCCGTTGAAATGCCAACACGGCATTGGGGCCTGCCTCGACACCTCCTTTGGCCATGCGCGTAAAGTGTACACCTAAAAATGGAAAGTTCGGATCGGGAACCGGGTAGATCAGATTTTTAACGAGGTATTCTTTTTCTTTTCGCAGCTTGAAGTATTCGCCACGAAACGGAATGATTTTTACATTCAAATCTTCTACCGTCATCCTAGCTACTTTATCGGAATACAAACCGGCACAATTGATGACCAAATGCGCGGTGTAGGTTGTTTGACTGGTTTCTACCGTTACTTGTTTTTCTTCTTTGTGAATGTGGATCACCTTTTCACCTAGATGAATGTCGGCTCCTTGCTGGCGCAATACTTCACCGTATTTCTCCGCTACTTTTTTATAATCCACAATGCCGGTTTGGGGCACAAAGATTCCTTCCAGCCCCGTTACGTGTGGCTCGTATTCCTTCAGTTGTTCTTTTGACAAGCGCTTCAGGTTCTGTAAACCATTTTGCTGACCACGCACAAATAAATTGTTTAACAATTCGATCTCCGGCTCGTCCGTTGCCACAATGATCTTACCACACAGTTCAAACGGCACATCGTTTTCTTTACAGAATTGCAGGAGCAAATCATATCCACGTAAGCAGTTGGTCGCTTTTAAACTTTCCGGCTTGTAATAAATACCGGAATGGATCACACCGCTGTTGTTGCCCGTTTGGTGTTTGGCTAATTCGTTCTCTTTCTCCAGCAGAAGAATGGAAAGATTTGGTTTTTCTTTCTTGAGTTGCAAGGCAGTTGCTAAGCCAACAATACCTCCGCCCACTACAATGATGTCGTACGTCACTTGATCAAATTTTGGCAAAAGTAAGAAGGAATTGTCAGCCGCTCAACTAATCGGCAATGGGTCTTATGCGAACATTCAGAGAAGATTCCACGATTACCAAATGATTGGGAGGAAGCATCGTCCAGTCTTTATCATCCGTCAGTTTTTCAGAAACCACCAGCACCGCATTGTCATTATCTTGTGGGGCTTCCAGGCGGGTGGTGCCATTTTCTACCACATAGCGACTGCCTTCGGAGTGATACATGGTGAGGGGTTCTTCTTTCGGGTCGCTGACGTAGCGTGTGGCCACGATAAACAAGCCATTCGTAAACACCATGTTGAGGTAGGCCGGCTCTGCTATTCCGGTTTCTGCCATCAGCACTTTCAGTGTGCGGAAGGTTCGCTCGAATGCATCCACCACTGCTTCCGGGTTCACCGTTTTATGATATTGAAATAAGTTGTTGAGCAATAGCGCAAAGATATGTTCGGAGTCGGTTTGGCCTTTGATCCAATTGTACAGCTCATCGGTTAAGAGTGCGCGCAGCTTTCGTTTGATCTTTCCAAACTCTTCCACACCCCCATTGTGCGCCATCAAAATGTTCTTGTATTGAAACGGGTGACAATTGCTTTCCGACACATCGCCTACGCTGGCAGCGCGCACGTGTGCGATCATACAATCGGTCTTAATCTTCGGTGCCAGATTCCTCAGGTTGCGGTTGCTCCACGCGGGGTTCACCGACACATACGTGATGGGTTCCTGATTGATTTCAGGTGCATACCACCCCACGCCAAAGCCATCTCCATTCAGGGGCTCTTCAATTTCGCGGGCATTGATGCTTTGGTTGACCAGCGAGTTTTTAGGTTGATAAAGCAACTCATCCATGATGATGGGCGTGCCTTTGTAAGCGAGGAGTCTGCACATAATTTAGTGGGTTTTTGTTTTAATACCTCACCTCAGTCCTCTCCACAGGAGAGGAGGGAAATAAGGTGCTTATGCTTTGTTTCTAGTACCTCACCTCAATCCTCTCCACAGGAGAGGAGGGAAGAATGGTGCTTACGCTTTGTTTCTAGTACCTCACCTCGATCCTCTCCACAGGAGAGGAGGGAAGAATGGTGCTTACGCTTTGTTTCTAATACCTCACCTCAATCCTCTCCACAGGAGAGGAGGGAAATAAGGTGCTTATGCTTTGTTTCTAGTACCTCACCTCAATCCTCTCCACAGGAGAGGAGGGAAG
>JABFSO010000172.1 GCA_013140555.1 Cyclobacteriaceae bacterium
TCATTGATAAATATCTTAGCTATGAACAAGGCGGCCAGTTTGGTGATCGATTTGGCGCCACTACCAGTTTGTTCGGAGGGCTTACTATCGTTGGATTACTCTATACAATCTTTCTTCAACGTGAGGATTTAAAAATCGCAAGAGAGACAAATCGTTTGTCGATTGAAGAACTTCAAATATCTAATTCAAGATTTGCAGAACAAAACAAAGTGTTAGAATTACAAAGGTTTGAAACTACTTTTTTCAACCTCCTAAATAACCTATATAATAGTAGAAAAAAAGGAAGTCTACAAGAAGCCCAAGAAGTTCACAATCAATTCTACAGAAGTTTTAATAATTTTGACTGCTTAGATATCAAAGAATTACAAATTAGATTTAATGCCAAATCTCAAAACATATCAACTCATGATCATTACCTAAATTATTATGAGCAATTCGTAAGAACTTTTTATGCAATAACAGATAGAGTAGTAAGTGAAATTATAAATGAACATGACCAAGATAAATATTTCAAAATTTTGTCTGTCTCAATGAACAGTCGAGACAGATTAATGCTTTGGTATTTTCTTAACCTAAGAGTTAATGGTAGACCAATAATTTACGCAACCTATTCTCAAGTAATCTTCAAAGGATTAAAAACATTCCATAAATCACATAAAGCGCTATTGGAATCTTAATCAGTATGTCTTAAAACCAATTTTTAACTTAAAACTAATCGGCAATAAATCGATTAATGCTTCCTCCCTCCTGTTCTCACCGTTCGAGTTGTCCGCACACGTTTCGCTCCACGGTTCACTTTCACCGTACGTGTAGTGCGATAATGAGATACGGCTGCGCCATGTCTTGTGTGTACCGCTACGGATGTAACACGATGAGGTGCATACACACGATGTGCCCGCACCACTCGATGCGTTGAAACCACTACATACCGGCTGCGGTAAGGTGCGCGATACCCATAAAATACCCGATGACGAATTGGACGCCAAGGTCTCCACCAACCAGGATAAGCTCTCCAGCGATACGGTGAGGCCCAGACGCCATACCCGGGCGCATATACATAGCGCACACTGGGCCATGTCCACACATTCACCACCACCTGCTGGCGACTGGTGCCTGCATTGGTCACCACTTCTTCGGTTGGCTCAACAATGGTTTGCTCGCCATACATGTCTTCATCTCCTACTATTTGTGCTACAGCTTTATCATTGCCGGTTTTTTCTAACTCAATCACAGCGATGTCTTGCTTTTCATTTTCGCTGACAGCCACTTGCAGAACAAAAGCGTGTGAACCTTTCTTCGTTTGATCGATCACGTTGATATAATCGGTTTCGCCATCGCCATTCAAATCCAGATTATTCACTTTACTGTCCTCGGTGTTGAGCATCTTTTCAAATTCTTCCGGTGAGGTTGATTTTTTAAATAACTCCAGCGCACCTTCCAAACTAAAGTTATCACCTGGCAACCCGGTGGAATCTGCCGCGGTGATGGTTTGTGATTTTGCGGATAGAGTAGCTGCTGCCAACAGTACCACTAACGCGCTGATATTTCTGAAGTGTATCATATTTCTGATTGTCAATGTGTAATATAAGACCTGAATTACTGATTAGATCACAAATCGCGACTAAAGTTTAAGCGAGTCGGGAAAATAGACGGGAAAAGATGGGTGTTTTACCAACGATCGAATGAGGTTGGGCTGAATTAGTAGTTTGTACGCTTCTTAAAATTTAAACATGGGCAGAGGCTTCAACGGATGATGTAGTAGATTCCTTAATGTTTTCCTGATCAAGAATCGGTGAAATCCTTTAGTCGGGAACAGCTTTTGAATCTGATTTAATTTCTTGCCGTCTGTTCCAAATTTCATAAGCCCGAGGCTTACATCTATCCAATCTGCCTTTCGAAATATTTCAACTGTTTCAGCAAATGTTCCGGTATACCGAGTCACTTTATGATGCATGCTGATCATCAACGAAATTTCATCGCTCCATTTCTCGCTGTTATGTTTTACCAGCCAATCTTTGGCTAATGAAATGGAGGGATCCAGATAATCGAATGTTTTTTTGGTCCATATTCCAAGATCATGAAAAGAGGCCGCAATGGCATACTTCGTGCTGTTTTGCGGCTGAGGGTCTAAAAGGGTGCATGCATGGTACACACGATAGGCGTGGTTTCTGTATTTCGTATAGTCATGCAGAAGCTGATCTTTATAATCATCCAGAATTTGATCAATAAGAGGGTTTGAATTCCACATACTAAACGGCAATCCAGAATCAAATCTAAACAAAACCCTGAAACGGTGCAGCAGAATTTGGATCTGGTTACAAGAGACTTATCAAGCAATTCCATTTAACCTACTGGCACGATCTTTAAACTTATTGTCTAAATAGTCTAATAGGTCATTGAGATTTGAATAGTTTCGATGCCTGATCTTGGCAACCACTAAATTGTCGCTAATCAGCAGCAATCGATGCCCCAAAATTAACTCTGCATTAAACGCATAACATTCAATGCTTCCAAGTTCCAAAATAGTTTTAGTAGATGTAACCCAATTGCTAATTTGAATTTCGGTTGCGCTAATCGTTACTACGTCTGATCGCCACTTTATTCGGTACAGGATGGAAATAGCTATCAGAAAAAATAAAAGCACTTGCTGAACGACAATTAGAAATAGGAATACCGATAATCCGAATAATAGAATATCTACGACTATCCAAATTTTGGATTTTGTATTCGTTTTTGATTTAATCATTTGCCTTTTAATTTCTAGATTAATCTTGGGATTATCTTTTTGTTTGTTCTAGCCTATCTTGCAATGTCTTCACCTCATCTCTCAACTTCTTTAGCTCATTGAGCACCTCCTTAAATCCGGCTTGGACTTCCTCGCCCGTCTCTAACACTTCGTCTTCCAGTTGCGCGATCTGCTTTTTGTTCATCTTCTGATCCTCCACCACTTTCTCATGCACCTGAGAAGTTAACACCGCGACAAATACATTGAAACTTACGATCGCTGTGAGGATAACAAAACTCACAAAATACGATTTGATTAACCAGCTATCATTATAACTGGCACTGGCCGAATACATCATATCGCTCCAGCCATCCAATGTCATTAACTGAAAAAGCGTAATAAACGCATGACCCAATGTGGTGAAATCTGCATTCTGATACTGATGATGTGAGAATAGATAAATCCCGATGATCGAGTAGATGTAAAGAAGAATGCCCAACAACAAGGCAAACGAAAAAATGGTGGGCACGATTGAAACGATTTTTCGCTCAACTGCCTTTAGCTCGGTACTTACCTCAAGCAACCGAAGTACGCGCAACACTCTAAACAACCTGCTAACCACTAAAAATTCCGGGTGTTCATACAAGTGGCCAAACAAGCTTACGATACTTACCACGACAATCGTAAAATCAAACCAATTCCAAACCCCTTCCTCGTCAATCACAATCTTCTTGTTCTTGAATGAGAAGAGTTTGAAAAACCGTATTGGGTTTTTCTCTGCAATCAGTCGGATAACTATTTCAAAGGTGAAAAAGGTCGTAAACAAAATATCCAACACATCAAATATGCTCTGGTGTTCAGGATAAAAGGTTTCTACTCCTAATGTGATGGAACATAAAATAATAACAACACTTACTGACCTGTGAAAAGTGTGACTCTTTGCAAAATTGAACATAGTTGAAAAGGTTATCGGTAACTACCTATTGGTTAGATGAGATGCTAGGTAAGTCAATTTAGTAGTTTTTGCAAAATAACCCTTGCGACAGCAACTTTCATTTTTAGAAACCTTTTAAATCGACCGGTCCAATTAGCCGGCCCAGCCTTCTCGATCTAAACTGCGATATTGAATGGCTTCCGCCAGATGTTCAATTTTAATGTCGGCACTACCCGCCAGATCAGCAATGGTGCGCGATACTTTTAGGATTCGATCATACGCACGGGCACTCAGACCCAAACGCTCCATCGCTGTTTTCAACAACGTGCGTCCTGCTTCGTTGATTACGCACACTTCCTTCACCATGTTCGAAGGCATCATCGCATTGCAATACACATTCTTCTGTTCTTTGAAACGTTCGCTCTGACGCTCACGTGCTTTCACCACCCGCTCGCGTATCTCGGCACTGGTTTCATTCTTGCGCAAAGCCGTCATCTGATCAAAACTCACCGGCACCACTTCTACATGCAAGTCGATGCGATCTAATAACGGTCCGCTCACTTTGCTGAGGTAGCGTTGCACAATGCCGGGGCCACACACGCACTCTTTCTCCGGGTGATTATAGTAGCCACACGGGCATGGATTCATGCTGGCCACCAACATAAAATTAGCAGGGTAGTCAATCGAAACTTTCGCGAGCGAAATCGTTACGCGTCTTTCTTCCATCGGCTGGCGCATCACTTCCAAAACGGTGCGTTTAAATTCCGGAAGCTCATCTAAAAATAAAACTC
>JABFSO010000298.1 GCA_013140555.1 Cyclobacteriaceae bacterium
CTGCTTCCGCTCGCGTCATTACCGGGATGCTTTTCGTTTGGAAACGTAAACGTTGATAAACGCGATCCCCGCAACAGCGGCTAAGATGATCAGTGTAATCACCATGCGGGTATTTTTTAATTGTAAGGCCGTCATTTCCTCCTGGCTCTTCAAACGCTCAACCTCTTTTTCTTTTTCTTGAAGGTCGAGCGCCATTTCCATTTGAGCTATTTTACGATTGCTCTCCTCGCTATTGAGTTTTTCTTTGGCCTGATCGTATAGCACAAATGTTTCATACGCTTCACGCATCTTGCCTTGTTTGGAGTAATTGAAGGCCAGACTTTTTAAAATTGCTGGCTCATAAACGTAGGCTTGCAGTTGCTTGCTCAATTTGGCGGCACTATCCAGATAATGTTCGGCTTTATTGCTCTGACCTTGGCGTGCATAAACTTCACCCATGTTTACCATGATGTTGAGCACTGTCATCTGATTGTTTTCTTTTTTTGCCAATGCGATAGCTCGCTCATAGTATTCGATGGCTTGCTTATAGTTTCCTTGCTTGTAATACAGATTTCCAATGTTGTTGAGCGGATCAGAATAAAGTTTACCCATCTTTTCGCTTAGCTGTGATGCTTGGGTAAAATACTTCAGGGCTTGTTCGTAAAGTTGAAGTTCGCTGTGCAGGCTTCCCAAATTATTCATTGCTATAACTAACTTGGGCTGATCTTTTAGTTCGGTGAAATGTTTGTGGGACTCCTCAAAATACTTCATGGCTTGTCCATAATCTTTTTTCATCGAATAGATCGTGGCAATATTGCTTTTGATGGTGGCAATGCCATCTTGATTTTTGAGATTGTCATAAATGCGCATAGCAATCAGGTAATACTCCAGTGATTTGTCAAGCGCACCCTGACTTCGATATGCCACGCCCAAATTGTTGTAAGAGGCGGCCATACCTTTTTTATCCTCAATTTCGGTAGCCAGCGTTAACGCCTCACGGGTGTAGCCGATAGCCCTTACAGGATCGGAGTTTATGTACACCCGAAAGAGCTCATTGAGGGTCTTTACTTTTAAGTCGCCCTTAGCCGTTTTGAGCGCATTCTCCAAACTGTCAGTCGGGTTAGCGAAAGCGCCAAAAGATAGAAGCAAGAATAAGATAATGGGGTGTTTATACATAAGTGGTTACTTATGGACGTAAAATTAAGACATTATCGGCTAATTATAGAATCTTATACAAACGGGTTTTCGAGCCTCAAATAATGGCTTAACTTGATTCGAAATTCAAGTTTATGATGAAGTTTGTTGCGGCAGTCGTTTTTTCTATTTTAATAACCTTTGAGATGTCATTCGCTCAAAACAAAGAAGACTTTCTCGTGCGTCAACCGATCGACCGGCTTTTTGCGGGCATGAGTGCCAGTGATAGTGCCATGGTGCACAGTGCTTTTGCCAAACAGGTCACTATGGCCACTATCGGAAAAGATAAATCGGGTCAACCGTTCATCCGAAATGAATCAGGAATTGCCGATTTTTTGAAAGCAGTTGGCACTCCACATCCGGAAACCTGGAATGAGCCGATTTGGGATGTGAAAATTTCGATTGATGGAAACTTTGCGCAAGCCTGGGCTAGTTATGCATTTTACATTGGTAAAAAATTCAGCCATTGTGGTGTAGATGCCTTCCATTTATACAAGCAGCCTGATGGCCAATGGAAGATTTTTCACTTGGCCGATACGAGGCAGAAGGAGGGATGCAACATTCCAAAAGAGGTGAGCGATCGGTTTAAATAATTCATTGATTTCAGGGTTTAAAGATAAACAGCTATGAAACGACTCTTTGTTTTGATTCTATTTGTTGCGGCAGCTTCTACCGGCTTTTCACAAAATGCAATAACCACTTTTATCTTAGTTCGTCATGCTGAAAAGATGACAGATGGTTCGAAAGATCCGGAATTATCTGAAGCTGGAAAGAAGCGAGCGGAAGCCTTGGCCGAGTTACTGGCACAAACAAAATTAGACGCCATTTATTCCACGAAATTTAAGCGAACCGAAATGACCGCAACACCTGTGGCCAAAACACTTTTGCTGTCTATTCAAAATTATGACGGAGCTAAAATAGAAGAGATCAATGCCATGCTACAGAAACATGCAGGTGGTACAGTGTTAATAGTAGGACACTCGAATACCACTCCTGGAATTATCAATTTCCTGACGGGAAAATCTGATTACAAAAATTTTGATGACAGCGATTATGGAAACCTCGTGATCATATCGGTAACGGAAAAAGGGAAACAGGTCAAAGTTACCTGGTTGCGCTACTAAATGTTCTTTTTGTATTTCAGCAAGGTGCCTTTGATTTGCTGACCTTTTTCGTATTTCGTTTTACTTCCAAAAATCCCCAGAAACCCTCTTCGCCCACCACCACCAGCTGCGGCACCACCCGTTGTGCTTCCCGTAGTAGTAAGAGAGATATCATCAAAAATAATAGCATCTGCACCCTTCTCTTTGGCGCGTTTCATCAGCTTTTGCTGAATCTTATCCGAGCTTTTCCGTGCCGACATTTCCAGTGTGACTTTGCCCATCACTTCATTCGGTTCTTTTACATCGGCTTCCCGAAAGTAAATGTCTACATTCTGAGTGGGCGTATACGACCGACCATAGTAGATGATTTGGTTGCCACAACTGCTAAGGATAAAGAGTAAAACCAGAAAGGGAAGAAACTTAAACTTTGACATAAATCAATGGTTTCCCGAAAAGTACAAACAATTTCACGAAAGTGAATCTTTCGGTATCTTTGAAAGAAGCACTTCTTAACTTTAACACCAGCTACAACTTGTTATGCGTTTTCTAAATGCAATTCTGATTTTGTTTGCCTCGATTTCTGGCTTTGCCCAAAATCAGAACGATGAAATTCGCAAGAGCATCTATTTTAATGGAGGGAGCTATAACATTGATGAAGAACAAGCCACCGATCTGGCGCATTGGCTCGATTCTATTCCCAATTTATTGGACAAATACGAAATTCAATTGATCAGCCATACCGATCCGATTGGAGGTAAGCGTTTCAACGAATGGCTGTCAAAAATGCGCAGTCAGGCGGTGTTGGATTTGCTTCTCCAAAAAGATATTCCCGAGCGCATCATCCATCTGAAGAATTGGGCTTATGAAAATCCGGTTTATTCTAACGAATCGCATCGGGGTCGAGCCATGAACAGGCGCGTGGATGTTATCCTCTTTCCGCTGGTTTTTTAGCTATTCTTATCACAAAAACCCTCATTCAAATCATCCGCTTTCGGACACCTTTTTTCACAAGCGAACGCCTGAACTGCAACGAATATCGTTTTTTGCACGTCTAAGGCAGTAAATAACGATTGGCATATTATTCGCCAAGTAAGTTAGTAAAATGCTGACAACCGATCGAGTTCTACTTTAACCCTTTTTATGATTCAACTCAAAAACATCGACAAGTACATTGATTCTCGTTTTCAGCGCACATTCATTTTGAAGGGCATCGATCTGGAAGTAAAGCAGGGTGAATTTCTTACGCTTATGGGGCCCAGCGGTGCAGGTAAATCATCGTTGATGAATATTATTGGTATGCTCGATGAACCATCAGCAGGAGAGTATTATTTCTTTGACGAGCCCGTGCACAAGATGCGCGAAAAGCAAAAGAGTGAGATGCACAAAAACTACATCGGTTTTATCTTTCAGGCATACCACCTGATCGATGAATTGACGGTTTATGAAAATATTGAAACCCCGCTTCTTTACAAAGGCGTGAGTGGAGGCCAACGCAAAAGCATGGTAGCAGAAATGCTCGATCGCTTTAATATGGTAGCGAAGAAAGATCTGTTTCCGGAACAACTTTCAGGTGGACAACAGCAGTTGGTGGGTATTGCGCGTGCTATTGTGGGAGAACCCAAATTACTATTGGCCGATGAGCCTACCGGAAATTTACATTCTGATCAGGGCAAACAGATCATGGATATTTTTCAGAAGTTGAATGAAGAAGGGATTACCATCATTCAAGTTACGCACTCTGAAGAGAACGCACGAAGAAGTAAGCGCGTGGTGAAAGTGGTAGATGGCGCGATTGAATCAGATGAATTGGTTAAATAATAAAAACGCAAGCGATGAGGATATTTTTAGCAAGTTGGATTTGTTTGATAAGTGTTGGTGTTTTTGCACAACAAGATGGAGTTTCGACAAAAAGAGTTTTAACATTTCAAGAGGCGATCAAAATCGCATTGAAAAACTCAGTCAATCTGAATCAGCAACGGAATAATCTCCAACTCAATCAGACGCAGAAAATTTCAAGCATTGCCTCTTTGGCGCCCTCCATTTCTGCATCCACCAGTGCATCTGTGTTCGATGGTAACTCCTTCAACCAAAATGCCGGTGTGGTTGTCAATGGTATTCGGGATAACATTTCAGGTTCGATCACTGCACGTCTTAATTTATTTAACGGGTTTAATCAAATCAACACCATCAAACAAAACTCAAGTCAATTAGATGCGCAAGCGAATTTTGTAAACAGAACTACACAAGACGTTATCAATAGTGTTTCAACCCAATATCTTCAGGTGATGCTGGATGCTGAATTGCTGCTGGTGGCAAAGGAAAATTGGAACGCGCTAGCAAAACAATTAGAGCAAACCAAAGAGCAAGTAGCGTTAGGAGCCAAAGCACCGGTAGATGAATACAACCAAGATGCTTTGGTAAAAGGAGCGGAGTTGCGTTTTGTTCAAGCTGAGATTACCCTGAATAACGATAAGGCTTTTCTCTCTCAAACATTGTTGATGGATGCTTTTAAGGAATTTGATGTGGAGCGACCTTCGTGGGACGTCAACACGTTGGGCTCGGAAAAAATTGATCCCCTCGCATTGGCTGATATCGCGAAGCAACACCGTGGCGATTATTTAAGAGCAGTAAAAAACGAGGATGCGCAGAAGTATGCCATGCGCGCCTCAAAAGGCCTTCTCTTGCCATCTCTGGGAGCATTCTTTAACTATGGCTCGGCCTATAATTTTCAGCGAAATGAGCCGGATTCTATTCGCATCAATACCTCTAAAACTTTTGTAGTCAATGACAATACGCAGACTTCAGGTTATGGTTTACAAACCGTAACTACCCCTAAAACAGTCGCCAATGAAAAGCAGCGATCATTTAATGATCAGTTTAAGGCGGATAATGTGTACAAGCAATACGGCATTCAATTGTCAATCCCATTATTTAATGGCTTACAAAGCAGAGCTGCATACATTCAGCAGAAGACACTTTATGAGAATAGTCGGCTTACACGTAAAAATGTAGAATTTCAGTTAAGGAACGATGTGCTGCGAGCCTATCACAATTATGAAGGAGCAAAAAAGGCTTTTGTAGTGACAGTCGATCAGCTTAAAGCAGCCGAATTGGCCTACAACCTCGAATCAGAACGCTACAATCTGGGCATTACCAATTTTGTCGATTTTGTAAATGCCAACCGCATTTTGGTTCAATCCCAAACTGATAAGGCACAAGCCGAATACCGCCTTTTGTTCCAAAAAGTATTGTTGGAATACGCAGCTGGCACCCTCAAACCAGAGGATTTTCAGTAATCTGTAATTCAAATTTTTAATTACCTTTGCAGCCCCTCAGCTATCTGGGGGGCTGTTTCATTGGTTTGAAGCAGCACTATTAACCAAATTTGTTGTAAGTAGTCCCGCTTGCAGCATGTAAATCAGGGGCAATTCAAATGGCAAAAGTGTCAAAAGATTCAAAAGAAAGAGCAGAAGAGCCCAAAGCAAAGGCGAAGCAAGTAATTGACGATGCTCCGGTGAAAAAAGCTGTAAAAGGCGCGGCCGCAGAAGAACTTTTTGAAAAGGATGAGCTTACTGAGCTTAAACTTGAGAAAAAGGCAGCTGAAGAAGAAGGCATCAGCCGCATGGTGCGCGATGTTACCGCCCGCAGAGCTTCCAATTCCAACGTTTCATTAGAAAGCTTCGATTGGGATGCGTATGACCGCAAAGGCTTTGGCGAAGGCTACTCTAAAAACGAACGCAATGATTTAGACAAATTGTACGGAGGCACTGTAGCTTCTGTAAATGAAAGCGAAGTGGTAGAGGGTACCGTAGTAGGTATCAACGACCGCGATGTGATTTTAAATATCGGATTTAAGTCAGATGGTTTAGTGCCATTGGCTGAATTTAAAGACATGGCCAATTTGAAAATTGGTGATGTAGTTGACCTCTTTATCGAAGAGCGCGAAAACGCCATGGGTCAATTGGTTCTTTCTCGCAGAAAGGCCAAGTTGGTAAAAGGATGGGATTATGTGCAACGTGCACTAGAGAAAGACGAGATCATCGAAGGTTTTGTAAAACGCAGAACAAAAGGTGGTTTGATCGTAGATGTATTTGGTATCGAGGCGTTCTTGCCTGGATCACAAATCGATGTGAAGCCTATCCGCGATTTCGATATCTATGTGAACAAGTCAATCGAGGTGAAAGTGGTGAAAATCAACAACACCAACGACAACGTAGTAGTATCGCACAAAGTGTTGATCGAGAAAGACCTCGAACAACAAAAGGCCGTGATCTTGACCAACCTAGAGAAAGGTCAGGTGTTGGAAGGCGTCATCAAAAACATGACCAACTTCGGTGTGTTCATCGACTTGGGTGGTGTAGATGGTTTATTGCATATCACCGACATTTCATGGGGACGTATCAGCCATCCGGAAGAGTTGTTGAAACTCGACCAAACTGTAAAAGTGGTGGTGTTGGACTTCGATGGCGACAAGAAGAGAATTTCTTTAGGTATGAAGCAATTGACGCCTCATCCTTGGGAATCATTAGCTGCTGATATCGCAGTTGGTTCTAAAGTAAAAGGTAAGATTGTAAACGTAGCTGATTACGGTGCTTTCTTGGAATTGCAACCAGGTGTTGAAGGCTTAATCCACGTAAGTGAAATGAGCTGGTCACAACATTTGCGCAACCCACAAGACTTCATCAAAGTAGGAGATGAGTTATCAGCTGTGGTATTGACCATCGATCGCGAAGAGCGCAAGATGTCATTAGGCATTAAGCAATTGTCTGAAGATCCTTGGACACGCCAGGAGATTTTGGGCAAGTATGCAGTAGGTACTCGTCACAAAGGTATCGTTCGCAACTTGACCAACTTCGGTTTATTCATTGAGTTGGAAGAAGGTATCGATGGTTTAGTACACGTTTCTGATTTAAGCTGGACAAAGAAAATTAAGCATCCATCTGAATTCACGAAAGTGGGAGACAGCATTGATGTGCAAGTATTGGAATTAGATTCTGCTAACAGAAGATTGGCATTGAGCCATAAGCATTTGGAAGAAAACCCTTGGGATACTTTCGAAACGATCTTCACTGTTGGTTCAGTTCACAAGTGTACCATCATCAGCAAAAATGATAAAGGTGCATCTTTGGAATTGCCTTACGGAATTGAAGGATTCTGTTCAGCTAAGAACTTAGCAAAAGAAGACGGAGGTAAAGTAGAAGCAGGTGAAGCACATGATTTCAAAGTTCTTGAGTTTTCGAAAGAAGACAGAAGAATTGTGTTGAGCATGAAAGCCATCTGGTCTGCTGAAGAAGCTCCGAAAGCAGCCGCTCCTAAGAAAGCAGCAGCCGCACCTTCTAAAGGCAAGAGCATCGATAAGATCAATCAGGAAGTAGAGAAATCTACCTTGGGAGATATCGAAGCGTTGAGCGCGTTGAAAGAAAAGATGAATGCTGCAAAGGCAAAATCAGAAGGAGACGCGAACTAATTGTTGAGGTTATATAAAAGAAGGTGGTTTCGGCCACCTTCTTTTTTTTACTTCGTTGTATTACGACTGTTTTTTTTAGCTTTGTACTATCAAAATGGTTCCGTGGCCGAGTGTCCCGATATTTATCGGGATGAGCTCTGCAAACAAATGGAAACATTCAAATAAGGTTCCGTGGCCGAGTGGCTAGGCTGAGCTCTGCAAAAGCTCCTACAGCGGTTCGAATCCGCTCGGAACCTCTGCTAAGCCCTGAACTTCAAAAGAAGTTCAGGGCTTTTTTGTTGCTGAAAGATCCTATTTTTCTCCCAATTGCTCTTTGCCGAAGTCAATTTGCGATTGAACAAAATGCGTGAGGTCATCCTCAAAAGATCTCCTTTCGTATGAAATGCCCATGGCTTTACGATCCAGGTGATTTTGATGAATATCAGGGAGCAACACCTTTACGTATTTTACGGTCAGGAGGTGATCGGCTTGAAAAATAGCATCCGGAAATGAACCCGCTGGAATAGGCACCGTTTCAGGCTCTTTAAAGAAACGCTCAATGATTTCTTCTAACTGTTCTATTTCATAATCATTTTCATTTCTGGCATTATAAATCCGGTAGTAATCCAGCAACTGGTAATCTTCCACTTCGCGGATAAACTTTTCAGTGAATTCGGGACCGTATTCAATGAGGGGTTTTCTGGGCTCAGGTATTCCTCGATCATATCCGTTCCTTTTACGCCAAATGGCCCGGTATTTATCTTCTTCTTCACCCTTGATATCGGGCAATAGGATCAGATTTTGTGTGCCAAAATGATTATCATAAAAATGGTACCAGTCCGGGTAATAATCACCTGCACCTATACCGGTTTCTTCGTCTTTGAACTCATCATAATGTTGCCATTCATCCGGTAAATTATCAATCTCATAATACGGTGCCGATTCCAAGTATTGAATCAATACCTCTATTTCTTGCAGGGTCGCATCTTCAATATAGGGACAACTATTAATGTTTTGCTCCCAATACAGAAACTCCCACGAGTTGATAACCGGAAGTTCTATTTTGCCTGCGCGCCACTGGCATTGTAAGTTGAAGAGTTTTTTTTGCGCGATGATCCAGTAAAGATCTTCTGCCCGATCGCGATAAACATCTTTATGCTGATGTTCGCGCCAGAATTCTCCATGTTTTAGCAGCATTTCTTTCGTGCCTGCGAAGCTCTCCAAAAATCTTTCTGCACTTCCTTCCTCATAAGGAGAAAGAAAAGCAATCGCTTTCGGATTGGCTTTCAATTCTTCTAAGAACTTTTTTTTCGTCTTTTTCATATCAACCGATGTGCTGTGTTTTCAACAACAATTTACAAAAATGCGCTGATAAAATAATCAAAATCATTCTCATTCTTCATCGATAACGTATGTGTTTTAATAGTATGGTACATCTCCCGAAAAAAGAGAACACGCTTCGTGCACTTCCTCCTGTCTTGCGATTGCTTCACCCGCTCTTCGGATCGCTTTGCATTTATTTACGTGCGTATTTTCTTTTCCATCTAACTCACTCCTATACTCACCATGTCACTCCACTGGCCCACCGGTTCATCGTTGATGATGTACATGGCGCGGTACTTCCACGTAGTGGCAACGGTCACAGGCGTTTTATCGGTGTAATGCGGAATGGAGTCAATGGCTAAAAATTGCCAGCCTGCACCCGAATCTTTTTCGATACGGATTGAATCAGCAATACCCTTCACCCACTGCACTTGTACTTGCTCGCCTTTCTTTACCAGTTTGAGCTTGGGCTTCAGGTCGGTGGTGTCGGTTGATTTTTGAGCGCTGATCACGCCCAAATCTTTGCCGATCGCTTCGGTATATCCGGGACTGTATTTTATCCGTTGCACCAACATCGCCAAACGCGGAAAAATACCTGGCGCGACTACCGTAGGCGCAGCAATTACAGGTATCGGCATCGGCAGCACTCCTCCGGGCGCACCAATCGGTCCGTCTTTGATTAAGTTCTTGTAGTTCACACGAGATTCTTTGGCAGTTGTGTGTATTTCCACTTGAGTTACGAGGTAGGTGAACATGGCCGCATCGTTCTGGGTGCCGCTCACATCTGCTGGCGTAAGGCCAAGCGTAGTGGCGTGGATTGACAACTTGCTGGCGAATTGGTTCAGCCAAAGTACCCGCTCGTTATCACCACGGGGTAGGTATCCTGCTTTAGACATAGGTATGTTGTTTTTGTTTTACGATGTTTAGGTGGGATGGATGAAAAGCCCTGTGCCATGCGTTGTTATTTCAGGGTGCCTTTTCAGCTTGTACGATTGATTTTGCAATTGCCACCGATGGCTGGGGAATTGCCACGGATGATCGGTGGCACATAATAAATGATTTATTGATACCCACGAATATTCGGTGGCTAGCCACGAATGATTGGAGGGATACCACGAATTTATGGTGGCATATGCAAAATGATCGGGAACCCTGCACAGTTGATTTATTTATACCCACTATTATTCGGTGGCTAGCCACTGATTAACGGTGGCACCCCCTTTTTAGTTCGTGGCTGCTACAAAATGTGTGATTATAGGGCTCGGAAGCGTTTTTGATGCTTGCGGAGGTTTTTGGATGGGTAATAGTCAATAGTTAAATGGTCAATAGTCAATAGTTAATAGGTGATGGTTGATCGTTAATCGGTAATGGTTAATCGGTATTGGCCTATGTGTTTCTTCCTTGCCCAATCAACCCATCTGTCAATTGCTCAGAATTAATGCGAGGCGCTAACTAACCCACAGTCAGCAAGGGCGCGTGCGATACTTTCGCACCGTAATAAAACAAAAACCCCTTATGAAAAAATGGAATCAATTAGCAGTAGTGATCATCAGTGTTGTTGGATCGGCACTATTTCAACAATGTACAACCGATAATCCGGCTCCTGTTGCTGTAGCGGATGTATATGTGGCAGGCACGACTGATGCTGGTGAACCGGCATTTGCAAAAAATGGAGTGATCACCAAAGTAGGCGATGCAAGTGTTAACACGAGTGTGTACAGCATTACCGTTTCCGGAAATGATGTTTATATAGCCGGTGCCAGAGGAGAAAATGCTGTCTACTGGAAAAATAACACCATGACCACCATTCCCAACGATGCCAATACATCGTGGACTACTGCTTATGAGGTGGAAGTAAAAAATTACGATGTCTATGTGTTGTTATATGGACTAGGTGGCCCGAGTAATTTTGTAAAGTATCTCAAGAATGGGGTAGCTACCGAGTGTAGTAATGGACAGCCTACGGACATGGCCATAGCTGAAACAAACGATGTTTATATTTCCGGAAACACGAATGATAGAGCCGGTTTCTGGAAAAATGGAGTGTGGAGTTATCTGACGGAATTAAATTCCAGAGCAACAGCTGTAAAAGTAGTTGGTACCGACATTTATTTTTCCGGATTTTACTATGACAATTTGAAAGGTTGGATGCCCGTCTATTGGAAAAATGGAACGATGGTGGCAGTTGATACCGTTTCAGGAATGGTAGAAGATATGGAGGTGGTGAATGGAGATGTGTACATGACAGGCTATAGCAACCAAAACGGTGGAGGCGCAGCGTATTGGAAGAACACGACACTTGTTTCATTGGACCTCGCTGGGTTTACTGCTACCGATTCGTATGGAATTGCGGTACGGAATGGTGATGTTTATGTAACTGGAAGGGATTATACGGCAAATAAAACTTTGCTCTGGAAAAATGGGAAGTTGGTAAAACCATTTGATGGAACTAGCTCCGATTCGTTCAGCGCCTTATTTGTAAAGTAAATTGTGTTGGGTTGAGTTAGGAGAGCTGCCTTGTGATGAGGCAGCTCTTTGTTTTTCTGATAGAGATGTTTGGGATCGTTCCGATGCAACACCTCACGATTTCTTACCAATCGCCTCCCGCACTTTCGGTGCAATCTTAGTCCCGAAAATTTCAATGGACTTCATAAGCATAGAGTGCGAGGGTCCGCCTACATCCATGTGTGCTGAGAAGCGGGTGAGTCCGAACAATTCGTGGAGGTATAAAATTTTATCAATGGCCTCGTTCGCATCGCCAAACAAATAAGCACCTTCCATGGTGCGGCCTTGTTCATATTGACTGCGTGAAAAGGGTCCCCAGCCTCGGCTCGCACCCACACGATTCATTTGTTCAGAATAAACCGGATAATAGTAGTCGGCCGTATGTTTGCTGTTATCGCCAAAGAAGCTGTGCATGTGCACACCCACTTCCAATTTTTTGGGGTCGTGGCCGAAATGTTCGTACAACTCGCGGTAGTATTTAAACAGCGGTTTGAATTGTTCCGGATTACCACCAATGATGGCGAACATCACGGGCAACTCAAGTTTAGCCGCACGCACCACCGATTCGGGCGTGCCACCCACGGCTACCCATATCTTCAAATGGTTGTTGACAGCTCGTGGTAAGATCTCTTGATTTTGTAAGGCTGCACGAAACTTTCCTTTCCAGGTGATGGTATCTTCCTGATTGATCTTCAGCAACAACTCCAGTTTCTCTTCAAACAGTTCATGGTAGTCGTTGAGATTGTATCCATACAAAGGAAATGATTCGATAAAACTTCCACGCCCCGCTACCAACTCGGCTCGCCCATTGCTGAGCTGATCGATGGTGGCAAAGCTCTGATAGATGCGCACAGGATCGGAAGAACTGAGCACGGTAACAGCACTTCCCAGTTTTATTCTTTTGGTAACAGAAGAAGCAGCCGCCAGCACGATCTCCGGCACCGACACGGCATAGTCCGGGCGATGGTGTTCACCAATTCCGAAGAAATCAATCCCCACTTCATCCATCAACTTGACTTCTTCGATTAACTCGCGCAACCGTTCGCCAGATGAAAGAGGTTTCCCATGTTCATCATAATGGTTATCGCCAAACATGCCAATGCCTAATTCCATACTTGTATTTTAACTAATCCCGACAAGGTAACAAGATTATTAGTTCCCGTTTCAGTGAAACCGTTTTCGCTTGTTTTCAAAGCCCCCGAGACGAATAAAGTGTCGTGTTATTTAGTTAGTTTTACGCCCAAATCTGAAATGGCAGAAAATACCTACAAGTCGAATACATTCAAGAAGCCCGAGAAGGAGAAGAAGCCGAAGGCGGCTAAATCCAAAATGAAGTTCAACTTCTCGTTTTTTCAAGATCCCCGGTTCGCCCTGGCATGTGGTTTTTTCCTGATGATTGTGGGCATTTACCTGTTCACCGCGTTTTTCTCCTATTTATTTACCGGCAAGGCCGACCAAAGCGTAGTTGAAGCTCTGTGGAATTCCAGCCTGATCGAATCAGGTAAAGAAGCCGAAAACTGGCTGGGATTGTATGGCGCTGTCACCTCACACTACCTGATTTTCAAGTGGATGGGCGTCTCCGGCTTTTTCATACCGCCTATTTTGTTTTTGCTGGGATTCAAGTTGGTTTTCAAGCGCGAGTTGCTCCCCATTTTCTCGATATTTATACTCTCGGTTTTTGCCGGACTGTGGTTGAGCTTGCTGTTGGGCTACCTCACGCACAGTATTGTAGGCGTAAACGAAGTGAGTTTTTTAAGCGGTGGCCTCGGTTACGAACTGGCCAAGCTTTCTGATAGCCTTTTTGGAATCGGCACTTTTCTGATCTTAGTATTATCCCTTTTCATTTTTATTATCTACTTCTTCAACGTTACCGCCATCAACGCTTTTCAGGTGAAAGACCCGAAGCCGATGGGCAACGATGCATTGGTGCCTCCGGTGCCGGTTGGGGATGATCTCAAACCAACATACACGGATGACCGCGATCATTGGCCGACACAAGCCGAAGAAGATGAGCCCGAGCCGGTGTTGCTGGTGAAGCCGCCCGATGATGTGAAGCCCGCCATTCCGGAGATTCAGTTGGAGGTAGAACCTTCGCATGTAGAGAAGGAAGAGCCGCTGTTCACCATCGAAGAACCAAAAGAAGACACAGAAGTATTAGCTGAGCAGTTGGTGGAAGCACAAGGGCTCTATGATCCTACTTTGGAGTTGAGCCACTATAAGTTTCCGCCCATCGACTTGCTAAATGAATATGAAGTCGGAAAAGTGCAGGTGTCGCAGGAAGAATTGAATCAGAACAAAGACAAGATTCTGGCTACGCTCACCAACTTTAAGATTGGTATACAAAGTATTAAAGCGACCATCGGGCCAACCGTAACGCTTTATGAAATTGTGCCCGAAGCCGGTATCAAAATATCGCGCATCAAAAATCTGGAAGATGATATTGCGTTGAGTTTGTCGGCACTCGGTATCCGTATCATCGCCCCCATCCCCGGCAAGGGTACCATTGGTATTGAGGTGCCGAACAAAAACCGCGAGATGGTGAGCATCCGCTCGGTGCTGGCATCGGAAAGATTCCAAAAGTCGGATAAAGATTTACCGATTGCCATCGGAAAAACAATTTCAAACGAGTTGTTGGTAATTGACTTGGCGAAAATGCCCCACTTGTTGGTAGCGGGTGCTACAGGTCAGGGTAAGTCGGTGGGATTAAATGTAATCCTGACTTCATTATTATATAAGATGCACCCGAGCCAACTCAAATTTGTGTTGGTCGATCCGAAGAAAGTAGAGATGTCGCTGTTCAGCAAAATTGAACGCCATTATCTGGCGAAGTTGCCGAATAGCGAAGAAGCGATTATAACCGATACCAAGAAGGTGGTGTACACACTCAATTCGTTGTGTATTGAGATGGAAAACCGCTATGAGATTTTGAAAGATGCGGGTGCCCGTAACTTGAAAGAATACAACGCCAAATTCATTTCGCGTAAGCTCAATCCAAAAGAAGGCCATCGTTTCCTTCCCTACATTGTGTTGGTGATCGATGAGTTGGCCGACTTGATGATGACGGCCGGTAAAGAAGTGGAAACACCGATTGCACGCTTGGCGCAGTTGGCGCGAGCGATTGGTATTCACTTGGTGGTGGCCACGCAGCGTCCTTCGGTAAACGTTATTACCGGTGTGATCAAAGCCAACTTCCCCGCAAGGTTGTCGTTCCGCGTTACTTCTAAAGTAGACTCACGCACCATTTTAGATTCAGGCGGTGCCGATCAATTGGTGGGTATGGGAGATATGTTGTTGTCGCTGGGTTCGGATGTGATACGTTTGCAAAGCCCGTTTGTCGATACCCCAGAGATTGAGAAAGTATGCGAATACATTGGATCACAACGTGGCTATGATTCGGCTTATATGCTGCCGGAATTTGAGGGCGAAGACGATGGTGGGGTGAGTTCGGTCGATTTATCGGAGCGTGACGCCCTGTTTGAGGAGGCTGCCCGCCTGATCGTGATGCACCAGCAGGGAAGTACTTCCCTTATTCAGCGGAAGCTAAAACTGGGCTACAACCGCGCAGGGCGCTTAATTGACCAATTAGAGGCTGCTAAAATCGTTGGGGCGTTTGAAGGATCGAAAGCCCGTGAAGTTTTAGTGAAGGATGAGATAAGTTTGGAACAATTATTGAGTGAATTAAAGGAAAGACATAGTTAATATTTTATGACAATCTCGAAAAAGTTAGTTTTTGCCACCATTTTCAGCTTGGGAACCCTTTCAGCCTTTGCCCAATCCGATCCCAATGCGCTGGAGATTTTGGAGGCCATGAGTAAGAAATACAAAGCCATCCCGGCTTTTGAAGCCAATCTCACTTCTACATTGGTCAATGAATCAGAAGGGATTAAGGAAGAATTTAAAGGAAAGATCACCGTGAAAGGCGAGAAGTTTAAGCTGGAGCTGGAAGATCAGATAATTATTAATAATGGAACTACTGTGTGGACGTATTTGCCATCCGCCAAAGAAGTGACGATTGATAACTTCGATCCGAAGTCGGATGATATCAACCCGATCAAAATATTTGACATCTATAAGAAAGGATTTAAGTATTTGTATTTGGGCGATAAGACAGAGGCAGGAAACGATGAGGTAGATTTGGTTCCTGAGAAGAAAAATGCCCAGTACTTCAAAATCAAAATGATGATTTCTAAGAAGGACAGAAGTATTCAAAGCTGGACGATGTTTGATAAATCAGGCAACCGTTACAAATACATTATTACAAAGTTTGTACCCAATGTAAAAGCAGATGATGCCTTCTTCACGTTCGATGCCAAGAAATATCCGGGTGTAGAAGTAACCGATGTGCGATAGACGATCTATCAATATTAAGTAATAAAGAGTCGGGGCTTCCCGACTTTTTTATTTTAAATTAGCCCCATGACGCGACAACAACTGTTTGAACAAATCCAGAAGAAGCAATCGTATTTGTGTGTAGGTCTGGATACAGATTTAGGTAAAATTCCACCCCACCTGCTATCGAGCGAGGATCCGATCTTTGAATTTAACAAGCAGATCATCGATGCCACCAAAGATTTTTGCGTGGCTTACAAACCCAACACCGCTTTTTACGAAGCGCTTGGCGCGAAAGGGTGGGCGAGTTTAGAAAAGACGTTGAACTATATTCCCAAAGAGTGCTTTACCATTGCCGATGCGAAGCGCGGAGATATTGGCAATACTTCGGCCTTGTATGCCAAAGCATTTTTTGAACAAATGAATTTTGATTCAATCACCGTGGCACCGTATATGGGTGAAGATTCGGTGAAACCGTTTTTAGATTTTCAGGATAAGTGGGTGATTCTGTTAGTGCACACTTCCAATAGCGGCAGCCATGATTTTCAATTGTTGGAAACATTGGATGGAAAGTTTGTATTTCAGGAAGTATTGTATGCATCGCAGCGATGGGCAACAGCCGACCAAATGATGTATGTGGTAGGAGCAACCCATGCCGATAAGATTGGAGCCATCCGTGGTTTGGCTCCCGATCATTTCTTTTTGGTGCCGGGTGTAGGTGCACAGGGTGGTGACTTAGAAGCTGTTTCACATGTGGGCATGAACGCGCAATGCGGTTTGCTGGTGAATTCATCCCGCGCGATTATCTATGCATCTTCCGGAAAAGATTTTGCGGAGGCAGCAGGGCGCGAAGCGCAAAAGGTACAGCAGGAAATGAAAACGTATTTGCGCAAGTACTTGCATTAAGTTAATCCTCAAAGGTCTTTAAGTATAATCCTCCGAGGTCTATACCTTAATTAAAATCCTCCGAGGTCTTTTATCTACCGCCTTTATATAAAATCCTCCGAGGTCTTTATACGGGCGATGAAAGACCTCGGAGGATTTTGAGAGTTGTAATGGAAGGATTTTGTAATTAATAGACCTTTGGCCTTAGAAAATCCTCCGAGGTCTTTAATTTCTCGCATAAAGACCTCGGAGGATTATTAAAATTTTATCCTCCGAGGTCTTTTATCTCCCGGCTTTAAATAAAATCCTCCGAAGTCTTTATCCGGGAGAAGAAATACCTCGAAGGATTGTGTGGATTGAAGACCTTGGAGGATTATTAAATTATAAATTCTGATATTTGTCATACAGGCATTTGGAATTCCGAAATTCCCCTCATGTATTTCTTCGTGCCTTTCTGCTTTCGCAGAAAATCAAATCACCAAGAATACAATCCGTATGAACGAGTCCTTCCTTCACTATGTCTGGCAATTTCAATACTTCAACAAAAATGATTTGCGAACCACCGAAGGAGAGGAGCTCACGATTTTTAAAACCGGATCGTACAATACCGATGCCGGCCCTGACTTTCTTCAGGCAAAAATTAAAATAGAAAAATTGGAATGGGCAGGCAGTATTGAAATCCACATCAAGTCTTCGGATTGGCTGGCGCACCAGCACACCGGCAATGGAGCTTATGATAATGTGATCCTTCATGTGGTGTGGGAAAACAATCAACCGATTATGCGAACAGATGGAACGGCCATTCCTACCGTAGAACTGAAGCATCGCGTAAGCAAAGAATTATGGAACAAATACGCGAAGCTGGTGAACAGCAGTATGAATATCGCCTGCCAGTCTTCCTTGCCGGATGTTCCTTATATCACCCAACTTTCCATGCTCGAGCAGGCGATGATGAGGCGCTTCGAAGCCAAAGCGAATGAAGTAAAAAAGTTGCTGACCGATAATCAAGGCGATTGGGAAGAGACGACTTACCAATGGCTCGCCCGTTGTTTTGGGTTTAAAATTAACTCCGAACCGTTTTTTCTGTTGGCAAAAGCATTGCCTTATAA
>JABFSO010000058.1 GCA_013140555.1 Cyclobacteriaceae bacterium
GCCCACGCCCCGCGCCTTATCCTGTATGCGAATGGCTTTCACCAATGCTGGCAGCGATTTGGGCACACCCTCCAACACCGACTTATTCCCTGTGCGCAATTTGATTTTCTCCCAGTTCTCCTTCACCGTTTTTTCATCTTCTGCCGATACATCGCCATACACATGCGGATGCCGCTCAATCAGTTTATCGCAAATGCCATTGAGTACATCCGTCATATCAAAAGCCTTCAACTCCGAGCCGATGCGCGCATAAAACGTGAGGTGCAACATCAAATCGCCCAACTCCTTTTTTACCTCCTGCAAGTTGCCTTCCAAAATCGCGTCAGATAGTTCGTACGTTTCCTCAATCGTCAGGTGGCGCAGCGTTTCGAGCGTTTGTTTTTTATCCCACGGACAGTTCTCGCGCAATTCGTTCATCACCGTCAGCAGCCGGTCAAAGGCTTTCAGTTTTTCCTCGCGCTGCAAATCCGGAGTAGAGTAAGGCTTCTTCATTCAATCAATCGTTTGGTTTTACTTATTAGATTGTCTCTATATTTTTCTTTTGGCGGCTCGCCCTCCGTAAATTTATTGAAGGAGTGGCTCGCCCTCCGAAAATTTATTGAAGGAGTGACTCGTCCCCCGAAGATTTATCGATGAAGGGCTCGCCCTCCGAAGATTTATCGGAGGAGGGCGGCTTGCGGGCTGTTCGCTATACTCCTCTCCCGATAGCTATCGGGATGCGGGGTGCCGCTTCCATCCCGGCCGCAGTGCGTGCCACTTTACCAAGCGTGTGCTAAACTCCAAGTCACCTGCAAACTAAATCAATCAATCTTTGGTTATCTTTGCACACGCTGTAAAATTCGTCATTCACACACCGTAAACAACTATCGACATGGCAGTTTTTCTTCTTACCATCGGCATTTTTGCACTCTTCTTCATTTTAATGTCGGTGCGTTTGTTGTTTATCAAAAATGGCGAGTTCAGAGGCACCTGCGCCACCCAAAGTCCCTTTCTGGCCAAAGAAGGTATTACCTGTGGTTATTGCGGCAAAGTAGTAGGTGCTGGCGAAGCCTGTGGCGATCCTGAAAAAGCAGCAGAGCTGCCCGCCATTAAGAAGTAAGTAATTTTAGGAGTAAAGGTTCAGTTCGGATAATTCCTTTCCTATTTCACGTATTCCCTTTAGTATCTTTTCTGTCTGCACGATAGATGGCTTCTTTCTTCCCTGCACATAGTGCGATAATAAGGTTGGATTCATTTCGATCCGGTCAGCCAAAAACTTAGCATTGATTACCCGATAAAACTGAAAAAACTGCTTCAACTCAATTTCGAGCTTGATGTCCTTTTGATCCACACTTCTTCCGTCATCCTCAAAATATAAATTCAAAGCTTCTACTATATTTTTAGAAAGCTCCGAAAATGTTTTACCGGTTGTAAAGACGGGATAGTCCATTGCATAGGCGGAAAATCCGGTCTTTGTTTTCTCCACTTTCACAGTTACTTTCTTCTTCACAATTGATTTTACCATAGCATCATTTTCTAAGTCCTGCCTGCTTTAACAGTTTTTTCTCCAGTCCTTTGCCCACTTCATGATTCCCATGATTCGGGAAAATAATTACCCCGGATTTAACTGCATGTCTTAGTTTGACATGCGATCCTTTCTGTCCAACAGAATACCAGCCGTCTTGCAATAACATCCGCAACAATTCCGATGATTTCATAGAATGTATTTTCTAAGGAAAGCAAAGAATTGGGGATGATCCTTATCAGCTAAGGTAAATAATTATATACCTAATACACAAGATTAATTTTGCATAAATTCGCATCTTAATTCGAAAGATGACCCTCATTAAATCTATCTCCGGCATTCGTGGAACCATCGGTGGCAAACCGGGCGATGCCCTTACTCCTGTTGATTGTGTAAAATTTGCAGCTGCATTCGGCTCGTGGGTAAAATCCCGCCAAGGAAAAAAAATAGTCATCGGTCGCGATGCGCGCCTTTCTGGCGAAATGGTGAATGCGCTAGTGTGCTCTACGCTGCAAGGTCTCGGTTTAGATGTGATCGACCTCGGACTTTCCACAACACCTACGGTAGAAATTGCCGTGCCGCTGGAAAAAGCGGGCGGAGGCATTATCCTCACTGCCAGCCACAATCCCATTCAGTGGAATGCCCTCAAGCTGCTCAACGAGAAAGGCGAGTTTATTTCGGCTGAAGATGGCGCGCTGGTCTTACAAATTGCGCAAACTGAAAATTTCGAATTTGCACCGGTAGAAAAACTAGGTCGCTACGAAAAGAAAACGACCTACATCAAAAAGCACATCGAGTTAATTCTCAAAAATAAATTAGTCGATGTAAAGGCCATTCAAAAAGCCAACTTCAAAATAGCAGTAGATGCTGTTAATTCTTCGGGAGGCATTTCTGTTCCAGAACTACTGAAAGCACTGGGCGTAAAAAAGATTGTAAAACTTTACTGCGAACCAACCGGGAAGTTTCCGCACAATCCGGAGCCTTTGCCTGAAAACATCAGAGCCATTTGCAAAACCGTCAAAAATGAAAAATGCCATTTGGGCATTGTGGTCGATCCGGATGTAGATCGGTTGGCGTTGATTCAGGAAGACGGAAAACCTTTTGGCGAAGAATATACGCTGGTAGCTGTGGCAGACTATGTGCTCAGCAAGCGCAAAGGCAATACCGTGTCGAACCTTTCATCCACCCGTGCCTTGCGCGATGTTACCGAAAACGCCAAAGGCATTTACACGGCTGCTTCAGTTGGAGAAGTGAATGTGGTCACCGCCATGAAACAAACGAAAGCCGTGATCGGAGGCGAAGGCAATGGCGGAGTTATTTTTCCGGAGCTGCACTATGGCCGCGATGCGCTGATGGGCATCGCATTATTCCTAACGCATTTGGCCAAATCAAAACTGAAAGCTTCGGACTTGCGCAAAACGTACCCCAGCTATTTCATCTCGAAAAACAAAATTGAGTTAACACCACAAATCAACGTAGATGAGGTGCTGGAAAAAGTAAAAGCCAAATACGCTTCAGAAAAAATCAACACAGCGGATGGCGTGAAAATTGACTTCGAAACAGAAAAAGAGTGGGTACACTTACGCAAGTCAAACACCGAACCCATCATTCGCATCTATGCTGAATCACAAAACGAAAAGAAAGCCGATGCTTTGGCAAAACGGATTATAAAAGATATTCAGGAATTAATTTGATCGTGCTCATGAGAGTTTACCTAGACAACGCAGCCACCACGCCCCTCGACCCCGAAGTATTTGAGGCCATGAAACCTTTTATGCTCGAAGACTTTGGCAATCCTTCATCTACGCATGCGCACGGGCGCAAAGTGCGGGCTGCCATCGAATCGGCACGAAAAAAAGTAGCAGAACTATTAAACTGCACACCGGGTGAAATCATATTCACTTCGGGCGGCACCGAAGCTGATAACACATTGCTTCGTTGCAGCATTGACACGTATCATTTAAAGAACGCCATCTCCTCACCCATCGAGCACCACGCAGTCACCCACACGCTGGAAACGCTGGAGCGTGAAGGAAAAATAAAACTGCATCACGTGCGCCTCGATGAAAAAGGCCATGTGGACTACACGCACTTAGAAGAATTACTGAAGGCAAATCCGCAGGCGTTGGTTTCTTTGATGCATGCCAACAACGAAATCGGCAACCTGTTGGACATGGAGCGTGTAGGCGATCTTTGTCAACAGTATCAGGCCTACTTCCAATCCGACACCGTTCAAACCATGGGCCACTATCGCCATGATTTGAAAAAGCTAAAAGTGCATGGCCTTACTGCGGCCGCTCATAAGTTTCATGGCCCCAAGGGTGTAGGTTTCATGTACATCAACAAAGACAAAAAAATTCATTCGCTCATTCATGGCGGTGCGCAAGAGCGCAACATGCGTGGCGGCACGGAAAATGTGTATGGCATTATCGGCCTCGCGAAAGCCTTGGAAATCTGCTATCGTGAAATGGATGAGCACGAGAGCCACATCAAAAAGATAAAATCACACATGGTTGCCAAGTTAAGAGAAGCTATACCCGATGTGAGTTTTAATGGCGACTCTTCCAATCTTCAAAAAAGCTTGTATACCGTTCTCAACGTAAGCCTTCCGGAATCGGAAGAGAACGACATGTTGCTTTTCAATTTGGATCTGCAAGGAATTTCGGCTTCTGGCGGAAGTGCTTGCTCCAGCGGTGCATCTACTGGATCACATGTGCTTGGCGCTTTGTATCCCAATTCAAAAAGAGGTGCCGTTCGTTTTTCGTTCAGCAAATACAACACTCTACAAGAAATTGATCATGTAGTCAGCAAGCTGGCCGAGATTTGCCGTGTAGCAGTTTAGGCTAGCGTATGTACTCTGCTCCCAAATCGCTTGATGATTTCCTTCTCTAGATTATCATGGTGATCCGGATGCGCAACTTTCAAAATTTCGTATGCACGC
>JABFSO010000083.1 GCA_013140555.1 Cyclobacteriaceae bacterium
ACTGATCGTACGCATATTCATCGGCTACCCACAGCAAGATTAAAATACTGCTGGCAATCCCTACCGCCAAACCGGCTACGTTGATAAATGAATAAACAGAGTTGCGGGTCAGATTTCGAATGGCAATTTTGAGGTAGTTTTTGAACATAAGGGTGCAATTATGCTTACACCCTTTCCCAAATTAGTGCCAATCATTTTATAGGCTTAAAATCCCTTAAAAAGCGGTATTTCAAGAAAGCAGAAGGTCAATTGCGAACGCAGGCGTCCGCAATCGGTCATTCAATGTGGCCGTGATAGCGCAATTCTTTTTCGCGTTCCAGCTCTTCTTTTTCGCGCTTGATGCGCACTTTCGCTGCCGGCCCCACCATGATAGGCACACGCTCTACCTCTACATTGGCCAGCTCCAATCCATACATTTCCTCGGTAGATAAGCTGTGCTTTTTAATAAAGCGGTAGCCTTGAATGATCACGTTGTCGAATGTTGAAATTTCACTATCTACAGATGCCAACGAATGTAAAATCACATACTTAAAATCGGCAGGCATGCTGTGTTTGCGCAATGAATCGTAATGACTTACTAAATCTATTTCGGCATTTTCGGCCATCTCGTGTAGAATGCGTGCAAACAACAGGTTCACCCGATGATCGGCCTTAAAGCCTAATTTGATCCGTATGAAAAAGCATTTTTTAGGAATGATCGTATCCACCGAATACTTCGATGTATACGGACTATCTACCGTATCGACATGCACAAACCAATACGTATCTGCTTTCTTCGGTCGCTTTTTGAAGATGGAATAGATAATGTTTGAATCAATGTATCGCTTGCTATCGGCTACAGCCATATAAACAATGTTAGTCGCTTCACGCGGAATGCTTGCATCGGCTTGTAAATCTTCAATCAACGTAACGTAGTGTTTCAAATCGACAAACTCCGTATGGCGATCGCGCAATTCGCGGGCACGCAACAAAACAAACATCATCAAAAAGAAAATGATAGAGATGGCAAACGTAAACCAACCACCATGCGCAAACTTGCTCAGGTTCGATACCAGAAAGGCTCCTTCTATTGAGCAGAATACTACGGCCAGAATAAATGAACGGATGGTTGATTTCTTTGCAGTCGAAAAATAATACACTAACAGAACGGTCGTCATCAACATATTAAATGTGATGGCCAAACCGTAGGCCGCTTGCATGTCGTCTGATTTTTGGAAATACAACACCACAATAGAGCTACCTAATAATAACATCCAGTTGATGGCAGGCACATAAATCTGTCCTTTCATTTGGCTAGGATAGCGCACGCGTGTGGCAGGCCATAACTTTAATTTGATGGCTTCATTCACCAGTGTAAACGTGCCGCTGATCAATGCCTGGCTGGCAATAATAGTAGCCATGGTGGCAAGGATCACACCGAAAATCAAAAGACTTTGAGGAATCATGCCAAAGAAAGGAATGGCTTCGCCCAGTGTTGCCCCTTTGTATTCATTCAACAACCACGCCCCTTGGCCGAAGTAGCTCAGCAACAAACAGAATTTTACAAAGCCCCAGCCAAAGCGAATATTGGCTTTGCCGCAGTGCCCCAAATCAGAATACATAGCCTCGGCACCCGTAGTACAGAGAAAAATAGCACCTAATATCCAGAACCCACCCGGATACTTGATTAACAGATTCATGCCGTAAACCGGATTGAGTGCTTCGAGCACCGCCCAGTTGAACGATAAATGATAGGCCCCTACGGCTCCGATAAAAATAAACCACACGAGCATCACCGGGCCAAATGTTTTGCCCACCACACTGCTTCCAAACTGCTGGAAGATAAACAGTGCCACCAAAATTACGATCACGATGGTGATAATAGTATTGGTGGTGATTGAAGGCACCAATGATTTCAACCCTTCCACGGCCGAGGTCACGCTCATGGCCGGAGTAATAAATCCATCGGCAATCAGCGTGCAGCAACCAACGATAGCCGGAAAGATAACCCAGCTAGCTTTGTAGCGTCTTACCAGGGCATAAAGTGCAAAAATTCCCCCTTCGCCTTTGTTATCGGCACTTAAAGCCAGATACACATACTTAATGGAAGTGATGATGGTGAGTGTCCAGAAAACACACGAGAGCCCTCCATAGACCAATTCTTCCGAAACCGGATTATTCCCAACGATAAATCGAAAAGTATAAATCGGAGAGGTACCAATATCTCCATAAATAATGCCCAACGAAACTAATACTCCGGCTGTGGAAAGCGCGTGTTTACGTGAATGTGATTCCATTTTATGATCTCGCCATGGCGAATTAATTGCAGATAAGTAGAGTAGCGTATATGAAGAGAATGCCTTTTGGATACACTTTTAGTAGTGCGAGTACCTCTTTGGAAGTGCTAAGTTGATTGCCCACTTGTGCAATGGAAACGTGTGCAGTACTGAAAAAGGGCATTTATCGTGAAATCTTTGCCTAAAACGGGCGCAATTTACAGGTTGTCGAATGATTTAGCGGAATTTTAAAAAATATTTTGTTCTTGCAGTAAACAAGTGAAAGAGGATGTAATTTTGAAACCTAATAACTAACAACTGTATGGTAAAGAAATTTTTGTTCGTAGCGTCCCTGGGCGCGATCATGATGAGCTGTGGTGGAAACTCCGAGAAACTACAATCTCAGGTAGATTCACTAAAGAATGAGTTGCAAACCAGTCAGCAATTTGCAACCACCCTGCAAGAAGTAGGTGTATTGATGGACTCCATCGATGCCAACCGCCAACTTTTGCGTGTAAATATGGTAGAAGGTACTACCTATGACGACTACAAGAGTCGCATGAAAGACATCAACAATTATGTGAAGGATACCCAAGATAAAATTACCGATCTGGAGAAGACGTTGAAGAAATCAAAGAACAACAACAACGCGTTGACTTCTACCATTAAAAAATTGAAGGCTGATTTGGAAACACGCAACAAAGAAATTGCCGCCCTCAATGAGCAGGTAGATCAATTGAAAAGCGAAAACTCAAACCTGATCACCACCGTAGGTTTGCAAGAAGCGGAGTTGACCGACAAAGAAGCGCAGATTACTGCCAAGCAACAAGAACTGGCTTTGATCGAAGCCCGCATTCAAGAGATGATGGTGCAAAGCAAAATGAGCGAAGCCGATTCATACTTCGCCCGTGGCCAAGCTGTAGAAGAAGCAGCCAACCGCACCAAGTTAGCACCACGCAAAAAGAAAGATACGTACAAAGAAGCCATCGAGCTTTATAAGAAGGCACTTTCGTTAGGCAAAGAAGAAGCAAAGGATAAAATCGCTGCTTTAGAGAAGAAGATCTAAGCAAAACACGAAACACCCTATTACAAAATAAAGGCTACCTGATGAAGGTGGCCTTTTTTTGTTTTACCGTTGATTGACGATTAGCAACGAAAAAATTCGTTCTATTTCGACATTTTCCTTCAAAATTGAATCTCAAAGTATCAACGGAATATCTCCGAGTATCAACCGAGTATCTCAAAGTATCATCGATGGCTGAAAAAGTATCAAAAGAATATCTTTTTCATATTCTCGAATATCTCCAAGTATCATCGATGATTGAAAAAATATCAAACTTAAAGAAAATATCTTCATCGTTGGATCTAAAAGAGTCTAAGGAATATCTCTGAGATATTCCTGAATATCCTCACAGTATCATCCATGACTAAAAAAGTATGAAACTTGAAGAAAATAGCTTTACCGATGAATCTAAAAGTATTAATTGAATATCTCTGAGTATCAGGGATGACTGAAAAAGTATGAAAAGAAGATCTTTTTCAATTTCGGTACTATCTCAAAGTATCATGAGTGAGCGAAAATTGGGGTCTGTTCAACAAATTGTGTTAAAATGAAACCTTTGGTAACTATATTTTTTCTAGTGACTCGTTAAAACATCCAACGGGCTAATAACGATCACTCGGTTGAGTGTTTGTTTATTGGACATAAAAATGGAGTGGAATGCTTTAGCATATTCAGTGTAACTAATGCTATTTTTTCGGCATTCTTCCCTTGTGATTAATATTGGCAACAGTAATTCGTAATGTTTATCGCCTGATAATGGTTCATATTCCGAAAGCAATTGCCGCCAATTCACTTTTAATTTTTTGCATTTTAGTTGGATTGAATCAGCCAGGGATGGATGCGTATTTTCAGATAGCTGAATAGAGTCGCAAACAAAGTCCTTGTTGACGAAGAATTTAATGGCAAATAGAGCAGGTTGGCAATCGGATTTAATTGAAACCGTACGAAAAACCTTTGTAATCGTTTTTGAAAGGGGCGATACAATCGACTTTGCAACTTCTTTTCCATTTACATCTTGCGCAGCAAGTGGCTTAGACAGCAAGAGTAAGATAGTAGCTAAAAACAAAGGTTTAGTTGATAACTGGTTTTGCATCGCTTTAAAAGATTGAGTCTTATAC
>JABFSO010000468.1 GCA_013140555.1 Cyclobacteriaceae bacterium
GTTTATAGGCAGGTATTACTCCAAGCAACGGAACATTAGTGTATCGTTCAATTTCGCCTGTGTTAGTTACTTTATTGTTCAAGAGATAAATGAATCCAATGAAAAAGAAATTCAACGCGATACCGGCTACAAAACCAATAGCAAGCATAAGCGTTTTTTGTGGCGATATAGGAATATTTGGAATGGTAGCGGTAGAGAGTATTTTAAAGTCGGGGGTGTTACCCGCTTGCGCTATTTCAAATTGTGCTTTGGATTGCATCATCAGCAGATAGAACTCTTCGTACAATTTGTAGAACCGTTGGTTTTTTGAAAACTCGGTATTCTTATCGGGCATCGAAACAAAATCTTTTTCAAGCTTGTTTTTTCGTGCGGTTAGTTCAAGTGATGTCTTTTGCCACTCTTTCTTTAATTGACCGAGTTGTTCGAAAACTAAATCACGTGCTGTAGTGTATTCTTTTTCTTTCTGGCGGAAAGCAAAGGTGTTTTCGTTGTATGCCAAACTCAATCGATCACGATCTTGTTTTAGCTTCTGAATTATTTCTAACTTTTGATTGATATAGTCAGGTAAAAAGTTTTTATGCTGAACCGTAAGCTTCATGTTATCTTTCAGTAGATCATCGGTTACTTCATTGAGCAGGGCAAGTCGTTTGGTTAACTCGAAGCGTTGAGAGTCTACTTTGTTGATGGCACGAATAGTTTTCTTCAGATCTTCATTTAAGTCGCTGCTTTTATTTTGAAGCGTAAAATTCTCAAAATAATTTTCGTAGTCCTGCATCCGTTTTTCTACCTGAAGCAATTCGTTATTCAGCCAGTTTATTTTCTGGTGGTTGGCTAGATTTTTTTGTTCGTTGCTATAAAAAATGTAGAGTGAATCAATGGTGTTGACGATATCGTAGGCTTTAAAAGGGTTGTGATCCTGAAACGCAATTCGGATTGTATTTGCATTAAAACTGAGCGGATCGACCTTGATATTCTTGTATAGATAGTCAATCAAGCTGAGTTTACTGTTGATGATAAACTCAAAGTCGTTTGCATCGAGATTATTCTGAAAAGCGGTTTTGGTAATAATCAATTGATTGCCATTTACAAAAATGGGTTTCCCAAATTGGCCATTAATAAACTCTTGGCTGCCATACAACCTGATTTTATACTTACTTGAATCAATAAAATTGAATACAACCGGAATGTTGTAGATTTCTCCATTGGTAAGTTGTGCCTCTACTTTGAAGGGCGAGCGCTTGTACATCTCGTCTTTTAAAACATTTCCGATGCTGTAATAACTAACACCGAAATCCAAGGAGTCGATCACCCGACTTAAAAATACTTTTGATTTGATTTGTTCTATTTCTCCTGATACAACATTGATGTTGCGATCTTCTACAATAGTTTTGATGCCCAGTTCAGTAGCATCTTGTTTAATGTCTAGTTTTAATTCTGATGCAGACTCAAAGACATTCTTTGTCCAGCGTGTAGCTAAATAAGCCGTCACGTTGCATGCTAAAAAGATAAGAATTATCCACCACTTCGCTTTTAATGCCACAGCAATCAATTTATCAATGTCGATACCCTCAAAAGAGAGGGGCTGTTGTGCGAGATTTTTTTCGGGGGATGTCACAAACTTATTTTACACTTCTTATTACCACCACTAAAGTGGATAAACTTACAATTAAACTAATAACAGTGAAATTATCACGTAGCGCTTCCGTAAATGGTCTGCGGATGGGCTCTACATAAACAACATCACCAGGTTCTATCAACATGTTTCCATCCTTAAAACCCTGAATGGTGCTAAAGTCTATCTGATATACATGTTCACCGCGAATGAGCTTTATGTTGTTCGCTTTTGCTTCGTTGTTTAGGCCTTTTGCCAAAGCAAGCACTTCAATTAATGTCACGTTTTGATTGGTAAGCGGAATCACTTGTCCGCCTACAGCCCCCAACACAATCACACGCTTGTTAACAAATGAAAGTCGTACGAAAGGATCGTTGAAATATTTAGCATATTCTTTTTGAGCAATTTCTTCTGCCTGACGAATAGTGAGGCCATTTACTTGCAATTGGCCAATCATCGGAAATTTTACAAGGCCATTCGATTCCACTAAATAATTGAAAACCGTGGTGCTTTGTGCGGTGGCAGCAACCGTCTGTGTTAGTTCAGGATTAGGGTCAACAATTCGCTCGCCTTTATTGGTGAATACATCTAGTTGCAAGAGATCGTTGGCCTGAATTTGATAGTTTTTATCTACCGATGCGGCTTCACGTTTAAATACTTCGGGCTTGGATTCGTCAGATGAGCGAAACATGATGTTTTGCTTATACGAAGCACAGGATACAAGAAAACAAGACCAAACGGCCAAAAGCAAAAAGTTCCTCACCATGCGGAGATATTAATTCTACTTCAAAGTAAAGACTTTCTTACGAGAGAAACTACAAACAAAGTCTTTATGCACTCACTTTCAGCGACCGAAGTGCTTGCAAGTACTTGGAGATGACAATTTTTTCATCGAATTCTTGCTCCATTTTTTGTCTTCCATTTTGGCCAAGAGTCTTCAGCGTGTCATCGTCAAAATTTGCCATCTCGCTCATTTTTGCCGCCAGATCATTGGCGTCTTTTATTTTGCACAATAGCCCATTGTGATTATGATCAACAACATGATGGCATCCGGGAACATCGGTGGTTATTATTGGCTTGGCCGAACTAGCCGCTTCTAGTAAAGTGCGTGGGGTGCCTTCGCGATAGGAGGGAAGCACAATGCAATCAGCCTTTGAAATAAACTCACGTACATCTTTGGTAGTGCCTAAGTATTCAACCGTTTTAGTTTCTACCCATTGATTGATGGTAGCTATCGGAATTCCTCTTTGGTGAGCCGGATCTTTCGCTCCAAGTATCTGAAAATGAGCGTTTAGACCATTCGATTTTAATTGCTTAACGGCATCCACAAATTCCATCACTCCTTTGTCTGTAATCAGGCGCGAGATCAAAAGAAACGTGAATGACTTATTACGATTGAATTCGATTGCTTTAAACCGGTTCAAATCTATCCCCGAACCTGGAACGAGATCAGTTACATTCTCGCGAATCAGCTTGCGCTCAATAAAAAGTGTGCGATCATCCGGATTTTGAAAGAATACTTTCTTGGGGAAGCGGAAAGCAAACTTGTACATTTTGATAGCCACCGAAGAAACGAAGTTCTCTTTCAGGAAGATGGTACCCAAGCCGCAAACATTGTTTACAGTAGGAATGCGCAAAACGGCAGCTGCCAGCGTTCCATAAATGTTGGGCTTGATAGTGTAATGAAGCACCACATCAGGCTTAATTTTCTTGTAGATGAAGAAAAGTTCAAAGAATAGCCCAAAGTCTTTCAACGGATTGGCACCACGGCTGTCCATTTTCACATCATGATTGATACAGCCCTCGCGTGCTAGTACAGCCGAAAATTGATCAAATGGTGCTACAGTATGAACTTCATGGCCATCTGCCTGAAGGGCTTTGATAAGACTTAACCTAAAATTGTAGATGTTCCAGGCAGAATTTAAGACAATTGCTACTTTCATAAAAGCCAACTAGTCCTTTCTTTGACAGAGAAAGGGGGTAAGGTTTAGGGTGTTTAGTTACAGAACTCTCTCAATTTTTCTTAAAAAGATAAAATTCTGCCTTATAAATCTTACAAAAGTATAAAAAAGTAACCCTACTTAGCATGGGTATTTTAATAAAAGTAAGTTTGTGCCATGAAGGTAAATGGGGTGAAAAAAGCAATTCTAGTTGCGCTCGCTGATTCAAAAATTGACAATGATCAATTAACTGAGCATTTAGATGAGCTCGCATTTTTGGCAGAAACTGCAGGTATAACAACATGCAATCGATATATCCAACGATTACCGCATCCGGATGTGCGCACCTTTGTAGGAAAAGGAAAGCTGGAAGAAATAAAACGAGATGCATTTGCCAACGAAGTACATAGCGTTCTTTTTGATGATGATTTAAGCCCTTCACAGCTCAGAAACTTGGAGAAAGAGTTGAACCCGGGCGATCGCGAACAGAAAATCAGAGTGTACGACCGCAGTTTGCTGATTCTGGATATTTTTTTGATGCGCGCCCAAACAGCCCAGGCACGCACGCAGGTAGAATTGGCTATGAATCAATATTTGTTGCCACGCCTTACACGCATGTGGACACACTTGGAAAGGCAACGAGGTGGAACCGGTTCAAGAGGTGGTGCCGGTGAAAAAGAAATTGAAACCGACCGGAGGATGATCAAAAATCAAATTTCGGTGCTGAAAGAGGAATTGAAAAAAATAGACAAACAGCGCATTACGCAGCGCAAATCCAGAAACAATATCGTGCGTGTTTCTCTCGTAGGTTATACCAATGTAGGGAAGTCTACGATTATGAACTTGTTGGCAAAGGCTGATGC
>JABFSO010000236.1 GCA_013140555.1 Cyclobacteriaceae bacterium
CTCTTATACTTCTTGATCAAATTGTCAGCTCGTAAAATCATAATCAGTCAAATTTTAAATCTTTTATTCGGGCTTGCAAGGTGGTAATTCCATTGTAGGTGTTTTCCTCCAGGGTATACGCCATTTTGAAAGTTTGCCCGCTGGCCAGGCGTTCGTAGTGCTCGATCAAATCAAAACCAACGGCATTAAAAAACCTTTCATTTCCTTCTTGTGCTGCCAGAAAGCGCACGTGTCTGTCTTTAAACCCGGACAAGCTATTTTTTACATATACCCGATCTGTTTCAAACATGGGTCGTTGATTTTCCGGACCAAACGGTGCCATCTGTTTGAGCACGTTATTAAACTTAGAGGTAATGTTGTCAAAGTCTACCAACACATCAATTTCGACAACTGGCGTTTGCATTTCTTCGGTTATATTTTCGGTTACAAACTTTTCGAATCGTTGTTGAAAAGCCGCCAGATTTTTTTTATCGAGCGTAAGTCCGGCTGCATATTTGTGGCCACCAAATTTTTCTAACAAATCGCTGCAGGCATAAATCGCCTCGTACAGGTCAAAGTCTTTTACGCTTCGCGCGGAGCCGGTTATTTTATCGTTGGACTCGGTTAAGATCACAGTAGGGCGATAATATTTCTCTACACATCTAGCAGCAACTATGCCAATTACTCCTTTATGCCAGGTGTTTTTAAAAAGAACGGTGGATTTTGCGTTTTTTAACTCCTCGCTATTTTCAATCATGGCGAGGGCCTCTTCAGTAATGCTTAAATCAAACTCTCTGCGGATATCGTTTTTGAGATTTACCTTTTCAGCACAGGCAAGCGCCTCTTCTTCGGTGGAGGCGATCAGTAATTCTACCGCAGCTCGTGCATGTGCCACGCGCCCAGCAGCGTTGATACGAGGCCCCAGTGTAAACACAATGCCCGATATATCTAAGTCGGTTTTTGTTCCGGCAATGTCTTTCAGCGCCTTTAATCCCGGTAACGGATTTTGATTCAACTTTTGCAAACCAAAATGAGCAAGGACCCTGTTTTCATCGGTGATGGGAACAATGTCAGAAGCAATGCTTACAACAACTAAGTCGAGGTAGTCATACAATTCTTCTTCTTTACGAAAAGTGCGCGCGAATGCTTGCATGAGTTTAAAACCGAGACCACAACCGCTCAACTCTTTGAAAGGATAATCACAATCGCTGCGTTTCGGATCGAGCACAGCCACGGCATGTGGGATAGAAGCGCCCGGCAAGTGGTGATCGCAAATGATAAAGTCGATGTTTTTTGAAGTGGCTAGTGTTACAGCGTCAATGGCTTTCACACCTAAGTCGAGCGCAATGATTAAACTAAATCCATTTTCTTCGGCCCACTTGATGCCGGCTTCGGACACGCCATATCCTTCGGCATACCGATCGGGAATGTAAAAATCACAATGCGGATAAAAACTTTTCAGGTAACTGTAAACGAGTGCTACAGCCGTTGTGCCATCTACATCGTAATCACCATAGATGAGAATCTTTTCATTGTTATTGATGGCTTTCTTGAGGCGCTCGATAGCAGCAGCCATATCCTTCATGAGAAAAGGATCGTGCAAGTGTGATAGTGAAGGGCGAAAAAAATTCTTGGCGGATTCAAACTCGGTAATGCCGCGCTGCCATAAAATAGTAGCTATATGTTTGTTGACGTTGATGCTAGTGCTAAGTACTGAAACCGAATCGTCTGTCGGGAGACTTTTGTATATCCATCGCTTCTGCATCATTAACTTTTTTCCAATGTAACTATACCTGATTTACCTGCAGTGCCCTGATTACCGACCACACCACGTGCGCCAATCTTTCCATCTTGTTTGCTTCCGAGGCCAGCTCTTCCTCCGTTGCCCAAATCGCCTCCACTTCCGGCAAAGCCCCCATAGTTTTTAATGAACAACTGATGGCCTTGCAACAAATGAAGATCCTGGCAGTTTTTACAATTCACAAGCACATTGCCGCCATTTCCACCGCTACTTCCGTTTCCTCCATTTCCACCTTTCCCTCCGTTTCCGCCACGGCACACGCGTGTGCCACTTCCGCCATCGCCCCCACGGCCGCCTCTTCCACCATCACCCCCATCGCCACCATTTACATCGATGATTAAAGACCCATTAATTTTTAGTATTCCTACGTACAACGACAGATTCAATCCGTTTTTTGCAGCCTCACCATTTCCTCCCATCAATCCATCTTCACCATTCCGGCAAGGAGCACCTTGGTTGGCACCGGCAATTCCGCTGGCGCCTCTTTTTCCGTTTGTGCCTCTTCCAATTATCATACTCCCTTTGCCTGCAATCAATACTTTAGCGTTGATGATGTTGTTGTCAATTTCCGGATTGAGGTAGATCCGGGCGGAGTCGCGCATCACTAATGTATCAACCACTAAAATATCAGAACCGATAATCTTGTACGATTGCCGATAGCTGATCTCTAATTTTTCCAGGCGTATTTGCGAACAAACGGGGAAACAAATAACCCATAGAAGAATGCTAATGGGGAATATTTTCATCATGCACAAAAGTAAGGATGTGAAAGCGCATTCACACGCATTCCTACAATTACTATAAGGAAGATAAAATGAAAAAAGGTAGCGAGTGGCTACCTTTTATTAATTTCTTGAAGTGTTTTTTACTTCTTGTCAGCGACTACGCCTTCCAACACATCTTTGATCTCGACACGCTGGCCGTCTTTGAATGGCACGATCCACGCATCTTTCACGCCCATGTCGCGCATATACTTTTTGAATTTGTCGGCTTCCCAATAATCGCGGAAAACGCCTATGGTAAAACGCTGCTCGCCCTTGTCGGTTGCTTCGCCACCAAAGTTAGGGTTGTTGTCGAAATACTTGGCGAGGTCTTTATTTTTAAATGCGCCAATCTGTACTTTAAAGACAACTCCTTTCGAAAAGTCCATTGGATTGATCGGAGGAGCTTCTTTTAACTGTGCTAATTCTGCTTTGGTAGAAGTAAGCTCGCTTCTCATTTTTGCGATTTGTTCTTCCAATTCGGCAATCTTAGCGCTTTTGTTGCTCACATCGTTATTGAGAGCGCTCACTTGGCCCTTCAATGCGCTATTGTCTGTTTCAACCACTTGCTTGGTTTCTACCAAGGTTTTGAGGTTAGCAGGATTTTTGGCGAATTCTTTGGCTTTCTTTTTCCATTCTTTCTTCTCCTTTTTAGAGAGTTGAGCGAAAACTTGCGTGCCGGAAAAAATCAGCGCCAGGCAGAGGAATAAAACTCTAGTTTTCATAGTCGGTAGTTTTGTTTAAAGGTTAAAAGTAAGAAATATTTGGGAAATAGAGGGCGGTGGCGCCTAGAATGTTCCCCTGAACCTTATTTGAGATTCGCGCTTGGATTGTATTTATCCCAAAATTTGTTTCTGAATTTATTCGTTGGATCAAGCCTTTTCTTGAGTTGTATAAAATCACCTATCCGATTATAGCAGCGCTCAAATTGATTTTTTGTTGCATGAAGTTGATAGGGCAAATAGTAACTTCCCTTTTCTGAAATAGCAGCGTCAATCAACTTTCTTGTCCATACCCCTACTTCCTGTTGCTCACTTTCGCTGGTGCCTTGTTTGTAATAAAGCACAAAGCAAAAAACTTCTGATCTAGCCCATGACAAAACCGAAAGAGAATCTTTTTTCGCATGTCGCACGGATACATTGACCATATTCACATGATGTTGATTGAGAATTGCTGCCATCGTAGGTACAAAAGATTGGAATCGATCGATTGGTACAAAATACTCTTGCAAAACGTAGGTTGAATTTTTTCGACTGGTGGGTTCTAATTCAGCCGCATCGTGTCCCGCTTCATAGTTCCGCCATTTCACTTGATCCGAAGAAAAAAACAATGGGTCGCCTACATGCTGACGAAGCCATTTGCCACGGGGAAACTCGGAGACCAACCAGATCGCAAATCGCTCCACTTTATAGTTTGAATCAATCGGATTGAGTCGATCGGTGATGGTGAGTGGTTTTTCTGTTTTTTGGTATGACACCGCATGGATGTCGGTGTAATCATTTGGGTATATATCTGCATTGTGAAAAATGATACTCTCATTATTGCGTATCTGTGTTTTGAAGTAGTTGGGATAATCATCTACCGTCATGTGTTGATCGATCCTTTCAACTTTACAATTGTCGGTGAGCTGCAGCGTTGCTTCCACAATTACACCCAAGCCACCATAGCCTCCAATGCAGCCATAAAAGATATCAGCGTTTTGACGAGGGCTAGCTTCTACCAAACTACCATCAGCCAATATGATTGAAATCGACTTGACAGAGTGAATGATGGGACCATGACCTATGTAGCGCCCATGAACGTTTACACTCAATGAGCCACCAACAGTAAAATTGGCATAGGTTTGCATGATTTGAACCGAGAGATTGTGGCGATCGATTACTTCTTGAATTTGCCGCCAGGTAATACCCGTTTGCACACGAATCTCTTTTTTTAAAGTGTCTAACAACAGAATTTTATTGTACTTCCGCATGTCCAGGTGAAGAGCTTTTTCAGTTGCGATTTGCCCACCCATACTATGTCGAGCACCTCCAATAGAAATAGGACCATCATGCGATTTTATTAGGACTGATATTTCTTCAATCGAAGTTGGCTGAATGGCAGCATCTACTTTGATTTGGTTAAGTTGAGTTACATCGGTAACAAGTGTTGCCGAGGTATTCGGAGGGGCAGGCTCTGAAGTGACGATAAAAAAGGTAATCGCAAAGAATATGACAGGTGTTACAATCAGTATGATGCAAATGAATACTAGTCGCTTAAGTAGCCTTACCATAATCTCATTCAAAAGTTGAATACTCTTTTATCGCAGTTCAATCGGCACCACCACCTGAACGTCATCCCACTCCAACGCTAGATTTACTTTGGCATCTGTTTCGCCAATGGAAATAGTGAATTGCTCGACAGACGAAGTCTTTTTAGTTACGGGTACTTCGGTGATCAGCACATCGGCTCTTTTGTTGTGATACACTTCGCCTGTTTGCAGATTAATGCCCCATCCGGGAATATCTGAATTGAAGATGATGGTCCAGTGATCTTCGTGCGGGATCGTCAGCAATTGATAGCGACCCGATCGGAGTAATTTGCCATTGATGTGTATGTCTTCATCAGTAGAAAAAACGGTTGCTTCATTAGCACCCGTTCGCCACACCTGATCGTAAGGTACGAGCCCTCCAAAAATTAATCGGTCTTTTTTATAAGGCCGGCTATAGAAAACGATCAAGTGATGTTGGCCGGTTTCATACACCACTTTACCTTCGGGGCTCAAAGCTTTGTCTTTGCTTCGAATGTACAAGGGAGTGATGATTACACCTGCAGCAACAATAATCCCGATGATTAAAAGGATTTTTTTCATTTGGATTTGACCTCATTGGCAAGAGCCTAATCAACTCGCTCCACAATCTTTCCGCTCACTTTATTCTTCAATATCAACTTCTTTGCACCATAATGTGTCACCTCTTCTTTTACGAGGTAATGATCTGCATCATACGATTGTAGGTGGGCATCTTTACTCACACCTACGCGTCCACGCCAAATGTCAAGCTTCACCGGTTCCCACAATTTGCTTTTTGCAGAACGGTAGGCTGCATCCAAAATAGAGTTAACTACATACCCATCATAAAATGTTTCTTTGGGTTGTGTTTTGCTTTCCATGGCATTGAACATATCCATGAACATGTGGTTGTAGCCCAGCTCGTTCAACTCATCGCCCACGGGAAACAACCATCCCGAATTGCTCTCGGCTTTTTCTGCTACATAGTCGGCACCTTTGCCGGTGGTAAACATTTCAAAGCCGGTGCGCAAAAAACTGTTGATCCAAATCGTGCCTTCGGTACCCATCACTTCATCGCGCAGGTCGAGCCCACCACGAAATGTCCAGCTCACTTCAAACTGACCGATCGCTCCATTTTCATATTTCACCAATCCGATGGCGTGGTCTTCGGCATCAATGGGCTTTACTTGTGTATCGGCCCAGCACATCACCTCCACCGGCTTGATATCTTTACCAATGTAACTGCGTGCAATTTCTACACAGTGGCATCCTAAATCAAGAATACAACCACCGCCTGCTTGCTCAATATCCCAAAACCAATCACTGTGAGGCCCGGGATGTGTCTCGCGCGATTTTGCCCACAGAATTCGGCCAAGCGCTCCATTCTTCACGCTCTCGTGTGCTTTGATAAACTTGGGAGTGTATACCAGGTCTTCGAGGTAGCCATTGAAGATACCTGCTTTCTCTACGGCTTCCAGCATGCGTTTAGCTTCCTCGGCATTACGACCTAATGGCTTGGTGGTGATCACCGCCTTTTTATGTTTGCAGCATAGCATTACCGCCTCTTCATGCAAGTGATTGGGCAAAGAAATACAAACAATATCTACTTCAGGGCGATTGATCGCATCTTCCAAAACAGTAGTAGCAAAGGCTACTTTGTAATCAGCTGCAAATTTTTTGGCGCTCTCTTCCTTACGGGAATAGATAGAAACGATTTTGTCTTTATTGCGATAGCCCTGAATGGAGTCAGCATAGAAGCGACCGATAAATCCGGAGCCAAGCATGGCAATGTTCATGGAGTCGTTGTTGGTTGGTTGTTAATTGTTAATCGGTTGTGTCTTTACGGATTCGTGCGGCAATTCATTATGCACTTTTAGTATTTCCTTTAAAGAAAATTCCAAACAAAAGCATTACGCCTCCGGCAATCGCTGCAGGAATAATCCAGATCTGTTGCCAGTTGTGGCCACCGCCCTCCAGTTTGTATGACTCAGTAATTTGTCCGGCCAACCAAAATCCGATAAGCATACCCACACCGTACGTTGCCAATGTAATCAATCCTTGCGCGGCCGACTTAGCGTTTTCTCCGGCACGTTGCTCGGTATAGATTTGTCCGCTTACAAAGAAGAAGTCGTAACAGATCCCGTGAAGGACAATACCTAAATACAAAAAGGATGAAAGTGAATCGGCATTTCCAAAACTAAACAATACGTAGCGTGCTACCCATGCGCCCATACCAATCAATAACATCGTCTTGATTCCAAACTTGCGGAAGAAGAACGGAATCAAAATCATGAACAGTGTTTCAGATACTTGTCCCAGCGACATTTTTGCAGCCGCTCCTGCCATGTTGATTTCATTGAAGAATTTATTGGCTTCCTGATAGTAGAATGCGAGTGGAATACAAATTAAAACCGATGAGATAAAAAAGACGAGGAAGCTGCTGTCTTTCAATAACTTCAAGGCATCAAGCCCGATGATATCACCAAATGAAATAGCCTTGCCGGCTGCACCGGGAGGTGTGTGTGGCAAGAATAAACTGAGTACGCCTAAAATAGCAGATGCAACTGAAGCGAGTAAGAATGTATTCGCCAACAGATTCTGACTTTCCCACGCCAACCAGCCAATGGTTAGACCGGCTACAATCCAACCGATGGTTCCCCACACACGCAAGCGGGCAAATTCTTTTTCAGGATTGCTCAACTGACGGAAAGCGACTGAGTTGACCAACGCCAGTGTAGGCATGTAGGCAATCATGTATCCAAGAATCAAAGGATAAAAGCTGGAGAAATCGGTTTGCTGAGAAAGCATGTATAAAAGACCCGCGCCTACCAAATGTAAAACGGCAAGTATGCGCTGAGCTGCAAAGAAGCGGTCGGCAATTAAACCAATAATGAAGGGAGCGATGATAGCGCCTAACGACTGCGTGCCATAGGCAGCTCCATTTTCAATATCCGAGGCGTTGAGGCTTTTACTCAGATAGGTGCCCATCGTTACGAACCACGATCCCCAAATAAAAAATTCGAGGAACATCATGAGTGAGAGTTTAACAGTAGTGATTGGTTTCATTCGTATCAGTTTAAATTTAGGTAGTTCGATTTACGATTTATTTTTGAAATAAATGAATAACCGATTGCAGAATTGTACGAACGGTCTCGGGCAACCTAAGCAGTGAATAGAGTAGTCACCTCCAACCGATTATTGTCGGGGTCGAGTGTTTCAAATTCATAATAGCCATCGCCTGTTTTTCGTGGCCCACTTAGAATTGGGAAACCGGCATTGGCCAATTGTTTTGCTTTTTCATCTACCTGATCCGTCGTGTCGACACCAAAAGCCAGATGAATAATACCTTGATGTTGGGCAACGACTCGGTCATTTTTATTAGCAGGCACACCTACCATCTGCATCAACTCAAGCCGAGCGCCTGATTGGAACGTGAGGAAATAACTTTGGAATTGCTTTTTCCCGTTTGTGTATTTCTCATTCGGCACACCATCAAAAAATTTCACATAGAAATCTTTCAAATCTTCCAGTTGCTCCGTCCAGATGGCTACGTGTTCGAGGGTCATTTAGTACAAACGATTAACTGGGGATAGAATCAACAGATAAATTTAAAATCTTATTTTTCTGACGGTTTTTACTTTGGTTATGCTTCGCTTAGAGTGGATTAATCGTAGCACCTGAACTTTCGTTTTGGTTACTCGATAAATGAGCAAATGAGAGTCTAAAATAATCCATCTATACATTTTAGACTTAGTCGGGATATAACGACACTCCGGAAAAAGCAGATAGTTTGTAGAAAGCCCTTCAATTAATTGCCAAATCTCACCTTCATACATTTTTGCTTGGGTAAACCCAAATGTCTCTGCACCATATTCGAAAACTTCGTATAAATCAATGTTAAACTGCCTTGAGACAACTACTTCAAGTGCTTTTGATCCTTCCATTCTTTAATCAATTTCTTTGATTCCTCAATCGAATAAAAGGGGCCTTTTTCAGCAGCTTTAATAGCTTCTTTTAATTGATCTTCCGACAATGCCTCTCCTGATAAAGCTATACTTTGCGCTACCAATTTTTTACCTGAAGGTTTCATCTTTATAAATTTTTTCGGATACCAAATCACTAGAAAACCCGATTCATTGTTACTAATTTAACTCAATTCGTTAGTTAATCAAATAACAGAAGATGGTGTAGCTCTCTACACCATCTTCTCCGGCCTTACCCACTCATCAAACTGCGCGGAAGTAAGCAAGCCTAATTCTACTGCAGCCTCGCGGAGGGTTTTGTTTTCTTTGTGCGCCTTCTTGGCAATCTTCGCAGCATTCTCGTAACCGATGTGGGTATTTAAAGCCGTTACCAACATCAACGAATTTTCCATGTGTTGTTTGATGATGGGCAAGTTTGGCTCGATACCGATAGCACATTTATCATTGAAGGAAACACACGCATCGCCTATCAAGCGGGCGCTTTGCAATACGTTCGCAGCAATTACCGGTTTGAATACGTTCAACTCAAAGTGACCGTTCGAACCGCCAATGGTAACGGCTACATCGTTGCCCATTACCTGAGCGCAAACCATCGTCATCGCTTCGGGTTGAGTAGGATTTACTTTGCCTGGCATAATCGATGAACCAGGTTCATTATCAGGAATAATAATTTCACCTATACCACTGCGCGGCCCCGAGCTGAGCATGCGAATATCGTTGGCAATTTTCATCAATGAAACCGCTACACGCTTCAGTGCTCCGGAGAGTTCCACCATTGCATCGTGTGCTGCCAATGCTTCAAACTTGTTGGGGGCTGTTACAAATGGAAGGCCGGTCAATTCCGCAATCTTTTTCGCTACCAGCACATCGTATCCTTTGGGGGTATTCAATCCCGTGCCAACGGCTGTACCACCCAATGCTAATTCACTAATCATTCCTAATGAATTGTTGATAGCGCGAATACCGTTATCTAATTGTTGCGCATAACCACCAAATTCCTGGCCTAAGGTAAGTGGAGTCGCGTCCATAAAGTGTGTGCGACCGGTTTTTACGATAGCTTTAAAATCAGTTGCTTTTTTGTGAAGCGTATCGCGCAGCGTTTGTAATCCCGGCAAGGTAGTTTCTACTACTTGCTTGTAGGCTGCAATGTGCATGGCGGTGGGATAAGTATCGTTGCTCGATTGTGATTTGTTGACATCATCATTCGGGTGCAACACTTTTTTCTCGTCTGTCAGTTTGCCGCCACTCAACACGTGCGCGCGGTAAGCGATTACCTCGTTGGCATTCATGTTGCTTTGTGTGCCAGAACCTGTTTGCCAAATCACCAGCGGAAATTGATCATCGAGTTTGCCCGCCACAATTTCATCGCACACTTTTGCGATCATATCTTTTTTGTCGGCAGCGAGCACGCCTAGTTCGTGGTTGGCCATGGCGGCCGCTTTTTTCAAGTAGCCAAATGCGTGGATGATTTCTTTGGGCATGCTGGCCTCGGGGCCGATCTTAAAATTGTTTCGCGAGCGCTCGGTTTGTGCGCCCCAATATTTGTCGGCCGGTACTTGTACCTCGCCCATGGTGTCTTTTTCGATGCGGAAGTTCATGTGTGTAGTTGAGTTTAAACAGTGGGTAAAAATAAACAAACCTTCGTGGTGTCTGGAGCCTTTTAAATTATTTTTCTGATTTGTTACTAACTGGTAGAACAAATAACCAACTGTTCCGTATATTAGTTCTACAATTTAGTAGTATATGATCGAAACACGACTGGGCGAATTTGAAGAAGTGATCTTGTTGCTGACAGGCATTTTAGGTGAGGAGGCCTATGCTTTTAAGATTGCCGAAGAGTTTGAATCGCAAACGAAGCGCTCTGTTTCCATTGGAGCGGTGCACTCTACCCTTACCCGACTGGAAGAAAAGGGTTTTCTAAAATCAGAGATGGGCAAAGCAACGGCTGAGCGCGGAGGCAGACGCAAGCGCATTTATACTATCACCGCCTATGGCAAAAAGACCTTAACCGCAGCCAAAGAATTCAAACAAGCGCTGTGGGATCAGTTTCCGGGCTTTGCTACTTCTAAGGTGAGCTTTGGTCTTTCATGAGCGCAAACACAAAACCTCCCAAGCTGGCCACATGGCTGCTGAAAAGCTTTTTACGCGATGACTTGGCCGAAGAAGTGCAGGGCGATCTGGATGAAAAGTTTCAAACAGATTTAAAAAGGGAATCCAGATACAAAGCCAAATGGAATTACTGCTACCAAACGCTCAATTATCTCCGCCCCTTTGCCATTAAAAAATTTAAAAGACTAAGCGCCATGAACAATCAGCTACTGGGAAATTATTTCAAGATCAGTACACGAAACATTTTGAAGCATAAAATGATTTCGGTTATCAACGTTTTTAGCTTAGCAATAGGGCTTGCCGCATGTGTTGTTATTTATTTGTTTGTCTTGGATGAGCAAAGTTTTGATTCCTTTCATTCGAAAAGCAGCCATATCTACCGATTAGATGAAGTGCAAAAGTTTACCGGCACAAATGAACAGAAAGTAGCTCTCTCCATGCCGGGCATGGGTCCTGCACTCAAGCGTGATTTTCCGGAAGTCAATAACTATGTGCGGTTTTGGTTGCGCGGAAAGCAACTGATGATCAAAGATGAAACCAAGCAATTGATCGACAATGTGATGGTGGTGGATAGTACCTTCTTTGATATTTTTGATTTTCCACTGGTTCACGGAGACGTCAACACATGTCTGAACCGACCGCTAACAATTTTGTTGACCGAGTCTACGGCTCTTAAATTTTTCAAATCAACGGATGAAGCTCTCAACAAAACAATTTTTTGGGACAGCCGCGATTATCAGATAACAGGTATCCTAAAAAATGTGCCGGAGAATTCGCATATTCAATTCGAAGCCTTAATGTCGATGGTGACGTATACGAAAGGTGAGAATAATGTGAACAACTCGTGGGGTGGCAATTGGATGACTACGTATCTTTTGTTAGAACCCAATTCGAATATCAAACGGATGGAAGAGAAGTTTCCAAAATTTCTTTCCAGCCACATGGATGATCCTCAAATCAATTCCTATTATAAATTATTTCTACAACGACTCGATCAGGTTCATTTGGCTTCCAACGATATTGAACATGACTATATTAATTATCGAAAATTTAATGGATCGTATCTGATGATCTTCTATGTAATCGCGGGATTTATCTTAGTGATTGCAGCGGTGAATTTTATGAACCTTACTACTGCGAGGGCCTCACATCGTTGGAAGGAAATTGGCGTGCGCAAAACAATCGGAGCCAAGAAACTTCAGTTGTTTGGTCAGTTTATTTTTGAGTCGGTGATGTTAGCAGGAATCGCATTGACGGTGGCTTTATTGCTCGACATCCTTTTCATACCGATCCTCAATGATTTGATCGGACGACAGCTCTCCATCGTTCAGTTGTTTCACAACGTTTGGCAGCTCGCAGCTGTTTTATTGGCTACGCTTTCATTGGGAATAATCACTGGAATCTACCCTTCATTTTACATGACCTCATTTGACTTATCGCGGTTGCTAAAAGGAGGCAACAAAGGCGAAGGTAAATCAGTACTGCGAAGTACATTAGTAGTGATTCAATTTGGGTTGGCGATCGGCATGATCGTAAGCACGCTAATAGTTATTCAGCAATTGTCCTTCATGAAAGAATCGGATATAGGTTTTGACAAAGACCAAATGTTGTTGGTAAATATGAATAACGAAGCCAATGAAAAATTTGAGACCATAAAAAAGGAATTGCAAAAACAATCCATGATTAAAGGTGTAACAGCCAGTGGTCAGCGCTTGGGCAACAATCTTCATCAAGGGGGATTTAAAGTCAAGGCGGACACAGGTGTTCTTTCAATTACCCCTTCCAATGTGAATGTAGATTATGACTACCTAAATGTGTATGGCATGGAGATGAAGGAGGGCCGTGGGTTTTCGAAAGATAATCTCAACGATAACGGTCTCGCTTTCGTGATCAACGAATCGTTTGCCAATGAACTAAAGCTAAAGGAAACCATCGGTACACGAGCGGGGCACGATTGGTATCACAATGATTCACTCGGCACAATCATCGGTGTGGTGAAAGATTTTAATTTCAACTCTCTACATTATAAAGTAAATACATTGGCATTGGTAGTGCATCCTGAATGGGGATACAACGAACTTTCTGTAAAAATTGAGAAGGGGCGAAACGCAGAAGGAATTGCTGCAGTGAAAAAAGTATGGGATGAGTTGGTGCCATCGTATCCATTTGATTATACTTTTTTGGATGCCCACTTTGCGGAGGTCTACCGGTCGGACAAACAAATGAGTGCGGTAGTAACCATCATGGCGGGCTTATCCATTTTAATTTCATGTATTGGATTGTTTGGTTTAGCGGCCATTACAATAGAACAGAAAACAAAAGAGATTGGAGTTAGAAAAGTGTTAGGTGCAACGGAAAGTCAGATTACGGTTCTTCTATCACGCAACTTTGCAGGCCTGATTGGAATTGCCTTTGTGATAGTGAGTCCTGTCGCTTACCTCACATTGCAGCGTTGGTTAGAAACTTTTGCTTACCGCATTGAAATAAATCTGCTTGTTTTTGTGGCGGGAGGAGTTCTGGCCTTAGTAATTGGTATGCTCGTTATCAGCTATCATACCTTGAGATCGGCTCGGGCCAATCCAGTGAAGGCATTGCGTTATGAGTAATAAAATGATGAACATATCACCGGTAGCTGTTATTGCCAATCCGGTACTAGTTTGAAAGCCGAATAAAGCCAGCGATATTTGTTTTGATGAATCTGAAACACTTTTTGCTTTTTGTATTGCTGATGAGCGCGTGCAATCAGGAGAAGAAAAGAGTTATGTCTGTTTGCAATGATATGCTCAACGCTTGTTCGGGAAATGCCAATGCTGCTTATTGTACGTTTGGATTTAAATTTGGCGATCAAAATCCATTTTCACCGGCAGGAGCCTCAGTTCCCGGTCCACACCAAAAGGCGATCGAGATTTCCTATAAATTTCAACCTGCGGGACTCACATTCAATACTCACTCGCAAGACAGCATTGTAACCGAAGAATTTTCGGAAACAGATAAAGAAGGAATTCGATTGCAGTTTGCTAAATGGCAGGCTGTGGCAAACATTTCTCTTACAGAAAAATCAATTTCAGATAAAACAGATATCACCTTGATCGTGGCAACTATTGAACAAGGAGGTATTGGTTATCCGGCCTTTGTTGCGGAGCCGTGTAAACAGATTGCCGGATTTTTAATTCTCAACACCCGTAGCAGCGATAAAGTAAAATTGTCGCTTCATGAAATCGGACATGTACTCGGATTAGGTCATGTGTCGAGTAACAACGTGATGAATCCAGATCAATCATACAATGATCTGCAGTCAGGAGATATTGCAGGCGTTCAAAGTATTTACGGAGTTAAGTAGCGATTAATTTTTAACAAGGATCGCCCGCATCTGCGAACAATCTGTTCGCCACCGAACAATTCAAATGAAATAAACCCACTAAAACGCGCAATTCGCGCGTTTTTATTTTTGGCACAATTATTATTACTACAAATAGGAATTAATTCTTTATGAAGAAGTATCAACTAGGTGAATTTGAAGAAGTGGTTATGCTCACGGTAGGCATTTTGTATAAAGATGCTTATGGTGTATCCATTAAAAAAGAAATTGAAAGCCGTTTGAAACGAGGTGTCAGTGTTGGTGCGCTGCAAACGGCCTTGAAGCGATTAGAAGACAAAGGTTACCTCAAATCGTTTGAAGGTGAAGCTACCGAAGAGCGCGCGGGCCGCCCTAAGAAATATTTTCAAATCACAGCCTTAGGCAAGAAAGCAATGGAACACATGAAGAATACCCGTGATGAATTGTGGAGCGCAATACCGAAGGTGGCATTGGAGATGAAGATTGTATAAAAATAAATTGACAATTAACGAATCAGCAATTGACAATACATGCCTCCAAAGCTCACCAACCTTTGTCAATTGTTTTGTTGTCAACGGTCAACTGAAAACAAAATGAATTTTGAAAAACAGCAGTAAACATCCGCCCAAATCCTTTTTAAAATTCTTCCGATGGTTCTGCCACCCGAAGCTGAGAGATTCTATTGAAGGCGATTTGATGGAGTTGTATCAGGAGCGGAGAGCTGAAAATGGAAAGTTGAAAGCGGACTTAAAATTTGTGAGGGATGTGCTTTTGCTTTTCAGACCAAGCATTATCAAACCAATAGAAGGATATCAGAACTTAAACAACTACGGCATGATCAAAAGTTATTTTGCGATTGGGTGGAGGAATATTCTCAAGTACAAAGTATTCTCGTTTATCAATGTGTTTGGCTTAGCCGTAGCCATGTCGGTATGTATGCTCATCATTTTGATGTTGGCCGACCAAAAAAGTTATGATCAGTTTCACCAAAAGAAAAATAACATCTATCGAGTACTCACAAAAATACCAAAGTCGCTCAAACCAAATGCATCTAGTCCGTTTCCACTGGCAAGTTCCATCAAATCTGACTACCCAATCATTGCCGATGCCACCCATCTAGTGCCCGGTGTTGGTGGAGATGCAATCTATCAACAAAAGGCCACAGAGATGCGTGGATTTTTTGCTGATGCATCTTTCTTTGATGTGTTCAGTTTTGAATTAGAGAAAGGGAACAAGCAAAATGCTTTGTCTTTGCCACAGTCCATGATTATCACGACTGAAATTGCCCACCGATTATTCAATGGAGAAGAGCCCATTGGAAAGACAGTTGAGTTCATAAACCGTGGCTTAAGCCATTTGAAGGTTGATGGAGAAACTACTCCTTCCAATTGGGGTATTTTTACAATCACTGGAGTGATTGATGCCCAGAAATATAAATCGCACATTCAGTTTGGCGTGTTGATTTCAAACTCTTCAATCAAATCGCTTGCCGTGGATGGAAAGTTTAAGGACATGACCGATAACTGGCAAGAGTATTCTAACTGCTACTCGTATGTTCTTCTTCATCCTGAAAGCAAATCTGAAGATTTAACGACCGCTTTGAATGACCTCACTGCGCGAAAGTATAAGGACAATGCAGAACTAAAAAACTTGAAGCTAGTTGCTCAGAATCTAATGGACATTACGCCAGGAATATTTGTGGGCAATCCAATCAGTTTTAGCTTGCCCATAGAAGTTTATTATTTCTTGACTTTCTTGGCACTAGGCATCATGTTATCGGCTGGTGTGAATTACACCAACCTATCAACGGCAAGGGCACTTACTCGCGCGAAGGAGATTGGTGTTCGAAAAGTAACAGGTGCCAGGCGAAAAGATTTGATTTTTCAGTTTTTGAGTGAATCCGTTTTGATTTCTTTTCTCTCCTTAGTACTCGCCATGATTTTGTTGTTGTTTGTAAAGCCGGCATTCAAAGGCTTGTGGGTCAATAACTATTTGAATTTTGAATTACATGAAAACAGTACGGTCTATTTCTATTTCATCTTGTTTGCGTTATTGGTGGGGCTACTGGCAGGTATTTATCCCGCGTTCCGCTTGTCTAGGCTTCAACCCATTTTAGCGATTCAGAAAAAAGAAAGTGTTCCTTCTAAGAAATGGGGCATGCAGAAGTTTTTAAGTGTCTCTCAATTTATTGTTTCGCTTTTTTTTATTACCACGTCTATCTTGTTGTACAATCAGTTCAAACATCATTTAGCCATTGACTACGGTTTTAATGCGAAGCAGATTGTCAATGTCAAGTTGCAAGGTAATGAGTATTCAAAAGTCTCAAATGAGCTAAGTAAAATTCCTGGCGTTGCTTCTATTTCTGCTTGTGATTACTTGCCGGCCACAGGCACTCAGAATAACACAGCACTAAAAATAGCAGGTAGCGAAAAAGACTATCTGGGAGTTACTGTACTGGTGACTGATGAGAAATTCATGGAAACTCTTGAACTCAAGATCATAGCGGGTAAAAACTTGCCTGATTCAAGTAGCGCGCACAATCGGTTTATTCTTTTGAATGAATCGGCAATACAAAAACTAGGTTATCAACATCCATCAGAAATAGTTGGTGAGCTGATGGAACAACATGGCAGTAAAGAAATGGTAGAAGTAGTTGGTGTGGTTCAAGATTTTCGTTTTCGTATGCCGAGTGAGCAAGAAGTCATTGCCCCAATAATGATTCACAATCGCCCATCCAGCTTTCGCTACGCAAATTTGAAAATCATATCGAATGATCGAACAGCAACCATCGCTCGTCTGGAAGAAGCATGGAAAAAACTGGATCCGATTCATCCGCTAGATTATCAATTCTATGATGAACAGTTAGCCGAAACCAATCAAGGTTTTGTGGATATTGTTTCAATAATAGGCTCATTTGCATTCCTGGCTATCACCATTGCCTGCTTAGGGTTATTGGGTATGGCAACTTACACCACCGAGCGCAGGAGCAAGGAGATTGGTATTAGAAAAGTGATGGGCGCGGGCGATTTGAGTGTTGCACTATTACTTTCAAAAGGATTTTTGAAAATGCTACTAGTGTCAATATGTATTGGCGCCCCTTTCAGTTACTTCATAAACAATCTTTGGCTTCAGCATTTTCCCAACAGAGTCGAATTTGGGTTCGGGACTGTCTTGTTGGGAATATTTGTCTTGTTAGGTTTGGGCTTAGTCACGATCGGCTCACAAACGTTTCGGGCTTCTAAACGAAATCCGGTGGAGAGTTTAAAGTCGGAATAGACGCAAGACATTAGTAAATAAATATCAAGAAAGCCCTTTCAATTCACTTC
>JABFSO010000050.1 GCA_013140555.1 Cyclobacteriaceae bacterium
ACGCAAAAGTATGCATCCATATCCGGAGCGATGATGATTGAAATGGATGGACAAGAGATAACGCTTCAACAAGCGGGTGTGATCTTGCAATCGACTGATCGTGCGAAGCGCGAAGCGGTGTATGATAAAATTGCAACACGCAGATTGCAAGACAAGGCTGCGTTGGATGAATTGTTTACCAAGTTGATCGGCCTTCGTCATCAGGTAGCGTTGAATGCAGACTTTGTGAACTTCCGTGATTATATGTTCAAAGCGTACGGCCGTTTTGATTATACGCCTGCTGATTGTTTTGCTTTTCATGAAGCCATTCAGGCAGAGGTGGTTCCTATTCTCAATGAACTTTCGAAAGAGCGCAAGCAGCAATTGGGTGTAAGCGAATTGCGCCCGTGGGACAAGGCAGTAGATGCTGAAAGCCGTCCGGCTTTGAAGGCGTTCAATGATGGCAAAGACTTGACTGAAAAATCCATTGCCTGTTTTTCAAAGTTAGATCCGTATTTGGGGCAGTGTTTGTCGATCATGCGCGAGATGGGTCATTTGGATTTGGAGTCGCGGAAAGGAAAAGCGCCCGGTGGCTACAACTACCCGCTAGCGGAAATCGGAGTGCCGTTTATTTTTATGAATGCCACCAGCACCATGCGCGACATGACGACTATTATGCATGAAGGAGGACATGCGGTGCATAACTTCTTGACGAAAGATTTGGAGTTAAACGATTTCAAATCGCCACCCATGGAGGTAGCTGAGTTGGCTTCGATGGCGATGGAGTTGATCTCGATGGATCAATGGCAGATCTTTTTTCCGAATGAAGAAGATTTGAAGCGCGCCAAACGCGAGCAGTTGGAGGATATTATTGAAACACTGCCTTGGGTAGCTACTATTGATCAATATCAGCATTGGTTGTATGAAAATCCGAATCACACTGCGGAGGAACGCAAGGCCAATTGGAACCGCATCTTTGATCGTTTTGCTGATTCGGTAACGGACTGGAGTGGATTGCAAGAGAGCAAAGATTACCTCTGGCAAAAGCAGTTACACTTGTATGAGGTGCCGTTTTATTACATTGAGTATGGCATGGCGCAACTCGGTGCCATTGCGGTTTGGAGAAACTATAAGCGCGATCCGAAGGCCGGACTGCAAGGATATATGAATGCATTGCAACTTGGTTACACGAAGTCGATTCCTGAAATTTATAAAGCCGCCAACATTAAATTCGACTTTAGTAAAGCGTACATCAAAGAGTTGATGGACTTTGTGAAGGAGGAGTTGAAGAAGATTTAGTTTCTGTAGATATCTTTTCGATGGCCAATATCAATGATGACAATAGTTAATATGTTGTCTTCAATTGTATAGATGATTCGGTAATCGCCAATTCTTATGCGATAACCATCTCGCCCTTTTAGCTTTTTACATCCATTTGGCCTGGGGTGGTCGGACAATTTACTGATTGACTTATAGAGTAACTCGGAAATGTTTATGGGTAATTTATCGAGTTGCTTGGCAGCGTGCTTCGTTAAGTTAATTTGGTACTTCGCCATCCTGTTTGATCAATAAGGCCAAAACTGTAGAAATTATCTTTTAGTGGCAATCTGTCCGATCGGGGAGAGTGGTGATTTATTTCAGCTTAACCTTTTTCAGCTGACTTTTAGCTATTCTCTTTTTCCAGTAGATGTCGAGAGGGATACGGACACCATTATCTTTTTTCTTAGCACTGTCAAACGCTCGAATGTCATCCAATTCCTCTAAGTCTTTCAGGATTTTGTTATACTCTTTGATAGATAGTAGAACACCCTGTTTTTTTCCTAAATGGTCTGTGATGAATTGAGCGGCCATGATGAATTAAGTTATGTAAACTTAACAAAAGTAAGGAAAACCTCACATTCCAAGTTATTAACCTCGGCTCTTATCCAACAAGTCGCTGAGGTAGGTTGCTTCTTCGTTGGTGAGTTTTAAAACGGAAAGATCGGTTTGATCCATTTTGGCATCGATCTTTTTGAGGATTTTGAGGCCTTGCTCAGTGATGACCACATCTGCCGCGCGCTTATCGTTCGGGCATTGTGATTTAATTACTAACTCTTTTGCGATCAGTCGATCGAGTAAGCGTGATACATCCGAGTTCTTATCGATCATCCGGCTTTTGATTTCAGCTCCGGATATTTTGGAAGGGTGTTGTCCTCGCAAAATGCGAAGGATGTTGAATTGTTGATTGGTAATACCGAATTCTTTGAAGAAGTTTTTGTTTTGGTCTTCGAGCCACGCAGCTGTGTAGAGCAAATTGATCGCCAATTTGTGGTGCACGTTGCGAAACTTGGTTTGCTTTATTTCTTCTTCAATTTTCATTTCTGAAAAGTTAAAAGCCGGAGAAGTTGATTCTCCGGCTTTCCATTTTTTTGTGTTCGTGAATTATCCTTTAACGAATTCTGCGTTTGCTGCAATCGTTACTTCATCACTTACCACGGCTGTTGGTGTGCCACCGCCTACGGCAAAATCTGAACGTTTGATAGTTCCAGAGATTTTGAAACCGGCAATGGTCTTTTTGTTCCAAGGGTGAACGGTCGTTCCGTTGAAGATAACATCCAACGTAACGGTTTTAGTTACACCGTGCATGGTCAAATCGCCAACCAATTTGTATTTCTTGCCTTCTACTTTCGTGAAAGACTTGCTCTTGAAAGTAACTTGAGCAAATTTTTCAACATCGAAGAAGTCAGCACTTCTCAAATGCTTATCGCGACCTTCGCTGTTGGTGTTGATGCTAGCTGCTTCTGCAGTCAATTCAATTACAGCATCGCTAAGATCATCTTTTGATGAAGTGATTTTTGCATCGAATTGGTTGAATGCTCCTTCTACATCAGAAACGAGTAAGTGAGTTACTCCGAATCCAAGTTTAGCGTGCGACTTGTCTAATGACCAAGTTTGTGCGGACGCTGCTCCTGCTACCAGCAAGGCAACGAAAAGAATGTTTAGTTTTTTCATAGTTTGTTTGATTTGAATTGCAATTATAACACAAGTTGGATAATATATGTTTAAACATGTATTATCTTTTTTGTTAAGTAATTGTTAATCAGCGAGAAAAACTGACTACAAATTGATCCAGTAAGTGAATTTGACCACCAAAGCCCGCAATTTGGGCTGCCCGCTCATGTATTGAACACCCTCTTTAAATTGGTCTTCTACGAAGTAATTATCGGTGTACACCAAAAAGAAGTCCGAGGCGGGCTTGAACCGCCACTGCAACCGTGAGTTGATGTTCACATTATTGTTCTGATTGTTGTATTGAACAAAAGTGGTCCAGAACAATTTGCGTGTAAACGTGAAATCAAACTTAGGACTGATTAAGATGAGATCGGCAGATTTATAAGGGCTGGGTAGACTAATTCTATTTAAACTAAAGTCAACCGAAATGACAGCTCGCGGCTGAAAGCGGTAGCTTATGTTGCCATCCAAATTTGCCCGATGGCCATTAAAGTATTGACCGGATCGTGTTTGGATTGAGAAGAATAATCGCTTACGTGTGTTGGATTGAAAATTGGCAATAAAGGAATTGTAGTAAAATTCATTTCCAGCGGCTATTTCAGGACCTTCTGTTCCCGAAGGATCGAATGGATTGAATAAGTATATATATTCTCTGCGCAGTCGAACATAAAAGTTAGCTGTATTTTGAAATGAAAAACGATACCAAAAATTAATATCCCAATCGGTAGTGCCAAAAATATCATTTTCAAAAAAGTCGGAATCAAAACCAGGCCCGTGGTTATTAATCAATTCTGACTTGGGATACCATGAATAAAAAATTTCAGATGCAATTCTATTAAATCTCTTTCTGGGTACGTAACCAACTTCCGGATCGTAATTTGCACCTACACTTTGCGCATTTAACGAAACTTGTAAATTGGGAACGCTGTATAGAAATGCTATCGTTGCTGCATAGGCACTGTCTTTTTTAGTTTCTGAAAAAGACTGATGATAAAAAGCCTTGCCATTCCATTTGTTGTTTTTTGAAGCAAGATTATAATCAATGCCAATCATGCGATTGTATTTGTTGGGAATGAATGTAAAGTCGGTACGGGTGGTATCTTGAAACGCTTGTTTGTTTATGACCATCAGACCAATGTTGGAGCGGGCAAATACCTTTCGCTGAATGGCTGCCACTGTGTAGTTGGTCGATTTTAATTTGATAGCATTGTCTTCAGCTGCCTGCATGGATAGAAAACCCACGCGCCAGTTGTTGTCAATTTTTCCGCTTAAGCGAACACCTCCATAAATTTGATTTTGAATATTTTGTCCGGTGGATGGATCCGTAGTAAGTCCAATTCTTCGCGAGAAAAACGGACGCACGTTTCCGTAACCAAAACTTCCGAACAAGTCGGCATTTTCTAAAAAGAATTGCCTTTTCTCCGGATAGGAAATTTCAAAGCGACTGAGATTGGTGACTTGCTGGTCAACTTCAACCTGTGAAAAGTCAGGATTTATGGTTACATCTAAGTTCAATGCAGGTCCTAACGCAATCTTGGCATCACCACCTATGGCCATCGATCGATCGGTGGGTTGCTTTTCCTGAAAGTTGTCTACATTCTTTGCTGCAATGTAAGGGATTACCGAAATGTTTCCCCCCGGATGCCCCAGCGCTTTATCCCATTGCAGATCGCGCGAAAAGGCGAGTGTGGTGGGAGAGTAAACCCGCGGAATGGGAGACCACGTACTTTGCTCATTGTAGTAACTATCGATGCGATAGAAGTTTACATGCCATTCATCAATTCCATGTTTGTATCGAATGGTTTTAAATGGGATCGCAATCTCACACACCCAGCGGTCTTCTAACATTTTCGCTTCCGAAAACCACTTGTTATCCCAACTTAAATTCAGGTCATCTCCCTGACTTCCTCCATTTGAAATTAATCCTTCGCGCTGCACGCCAAATGGATTCACACCAAACAAAAAACCATTCGTTTTGTCTTGATAAGTATCTAATACAATTGAAAGCCCATCAATGCCCGGCCCACGATAATCTCTTTTCAGTGAAGGTGTAACATACTTGCGGGGACCTTCATTGTGCATCACTCCGAATATGTAAATGAAATGATCGTCATACGTCATGCGTATTTCTGTTTGCACTTTGGCATACGAAGAGTCGAACGGAAAGAGTTGCTTGAAATGCGTGGCAACCTCAGCCTCTTGCCAGTCTGCTTCATCCATGTTACCGTCCACGAATATCTTACTGGTGGCCTTCTTGATGTGTAAGCCGGGTAACTGTGCTGCTACTGGAAGCGAAGCGATGAGTAGGAGGAGGGTAAGTACGCGCACAGATTAAAAATGTAGGGTAATGATACGCGAATTCTGGCAATGGGTTTTTGAAAATTTGATGAGTGGTTTTACAGCTTTAAGTAAAATGCGCGGGTCAGGTTTTGATAATCTTCCGACCACGTTTCTCCTTCTCCATGCAAAATGAGTTGTTCGTCCTTTATTGGTAAATTGCTTTTAGAAAATTCAATTAGCCATCGCTCTTGCGGTTTTCCTTGTCGGGAGTAGAAAGCCAAACGCCTATTAGGAAACAATCCATGTTGTTCGGCCAATGATTGAAATAAATTTCCTTCTTCGGAAGGAAGAATGATGGCGAGCCTTCCATTGCTATTCAATAATCGGAGTGAATGGGTAATCAATTCTTCAAAAGAAAGCGATTGGGTGTGTCTCGCTTTCGCGCGATGTGCAGTTGGTGGCAACTGACTATTGATAAAGTAGGGTGGGTTACTGACGATTAAATCAAACTGCGGTGGTGCCTGAAAATCTTGTAACGCTACCGGGTGAATGAGAACTCGGTTTGCCCAAGGAGAATTGGTTACATTCTTTTGCGCTTGTGCAGCATCGATCGGTTCCACTTCAATGCCTTCGATCATCACATCGTTCGCGGTGCGTTGCGAGAGCATCAGTGCAATAATTCCACAACCTGTGCCTACATCTAAAATTCTATTTACGCCTTCCACATTCACCCACGCCCCGAGTATCACCGCATCGGTGCCCACCTTCATCGCGCAGCGATCATCTTCCAATGAAAATTGTTTGAATCGAAACAAGAGTTGAGGATTAAATTAAGGATACATGCTATAAGCCTCAGGCTTCAAGCTGCTCACCTTTGCTGAAAGGTCATTTCGAATTTAATTTTAGACAGCCTGCGGCTAGAAGCTAAACTCAAAGTCTCCTAAACAGCTTCTCAATACTTTCTACCGTCACTTTATCTTTCCAATCCGGACCGATCGCATGCGCCCACATGTGCGTAAGGTTGTACGATACTTTCGCCATCGCGGTGATCTGTTCGTCCGTCCAATCTTTGGCAAGACCTTGCGGCAAATCAATTTTATGCTTGGCAATCATCGTCTTAAATTCTTTCACACCTTCCGGATAATAATCTTCCAAGTGGTTGAAGGCAATACAGTTTGCGTAGCAATGGCGTGTGCCTAATATTTTAGAAAGTCCGTATGACAAGGCATGGCATACACCTACTTCGGAATATGTCAAACTTAATCCACCCATTAGCGAAGCGACCATCAGCTTGTCATCATTCTCTGCAGTTTGTCCGCTCTTTTCGCCAATGTAAATTTCGCGGCAAAGTTTCAGCGACTGTTCCGCGTAAGCGTGACTGTATGCATTGTTCAGTGTTCCGTTTTCTGATTCAATGCAATGAATGTACGTATCCATTCCTGTGTAGAACCACCAGTTGCGTGGCACCGAGGCAATCAAATCCGGATCAAGCACCACTTGATTGAACACAGTCCACTCGCACTTCAATCCTAATTTTTTCTCAGGTCCTGTCAACACAGCTGTCATCGAAACTTCGGCACCTGTTCCGGAAATCGTAGGAACACCGATGTGATATATACCCGGCTTCTTGATTAAGTTAAGTCCTTGATAGAGTTGAGAAGAACCTTCGTTGGTAAACATCAGTGATACCGCTTTCGCGATGTCCATGATGGAACCACCACCAATGCCGATAGCGGCAGCCGGAATGCCGCGTGTGGTTTTTACGGAATCGCGGATCAAATCAATTTGTTGTGTGGTCGGTTCATATTGATCGACATCAATGTACATGACAATGTCACCCGCTTTCGTAGGAATGCGATTGGCCAAGTCTTTGCCTTTGAAATAATTGTCCACCAGATAAAGCATGAACTGGTCATTTTGATGACGTTGTGCTTCTACAATTTCTCCCAGTTGGTTGAAGCTGCCACGACCGAACACGGTCTTCTCGATTCCTTTGAAATTTTTGTGCATATCCTTATAATTCTTGTAATGGATTAATGATCAATACTCTAATTTTTACTTGTATTATATTCAATGATTGATAAATAGCTTTTAGCTGCCAGTAACATGGATTGGTTGATTTCATTCCAATTTGCTGGCAAGAGCATGTCTGGCATAGGTGTACTATTTTGTTCGGCTGTCTTTACCTCAGATAGTGCAAATAAAATTGATTTGTGAGATATGAAAGGGTTGTATTCTTTAAACTTTTCCAAAACAGAGGAGATTCCCAGTTTTTTGAATAAAAAGAATAAATCAATATAGTCTTTTTTTTCTCTTCGTTCTGTTATAGCATTAAGCTTAAACCCAGCCAAGTCTTCCAAAGATGCTAATCGCAAATCCTCTGTATGAATGGAATTGGTTTTAAATGGGATCATCCAATTATCATACAATTCAACCCTTACTCCATTAATCTCACCATTAACTCGATCTGTTCCAACAAAAAAATCTGTAGTGTTAAATTTTTTAGTTAGCACATTTAAAATCACCTTTTTACTCACAATTTCATTTGAGAAAAAGTCGATATCAACAGATATACGATGCCCTAATTGCAGCGCCACAGCGGTTCCGCCAACTATTCTAAATGATGCTAATTCTGGTATTGAACACAGCAATCGTGCAGTTTGAATTAATTGATCAGTTACTGTTTCCTTATGAAGCATATCTCTTTTCAGGATCAAATTGCAAGAATAAATAAGCCATGGATCTTACCAACGGCTTCATTTTATTCCTTGACAACATTTCCTTTGTCTTTTCTTCACCATATAAATTAATCACCTCACGAATGTCGGCCAATGTGCCATAATCAAAAACGCGAGGGATTACCCATTCCGGTGACTCCGCAATTACTTTTTCAATATCGCTTTCTTTAATATCCCAAAACAATGGTCTTCTCAGCTTCAACATCATTTCCTGAATTTCTATTGAAAAGTCTTTCCGCAATTATTGAAAAAAAAGGATGTCATTATTACAATGACATCCTCATAAAATTTTAAGCTGGCACTGTCGCCAATGCGTTTTTAATGCATCCCGCAATTTTCTGCGCCAGCGCTTTCACTTCTTCTTCCTTCCACGTGCAGCGGATTCCAAATGAAATCAATCTACCTACCACTTCTTGTGATTTCGGTAAGCTGAGGTTGTTGTAATCTTGAGGAGCACCAACCAAATGGATCGTTAAAGGCGCAGATGATTTTAAATCACGCAAGTGGTTCCATTGGTTGATGAAGTGATACATATTCGTAAACCAATAGTTGAATCCAGCCACACCTGCTTTGTTAAACTCAGCTACGGTGCGTTTCGCGCTTTCTGTGTCTGGTAACAAAATGTTGAGGAACGTTGCCGAATCTCCGGCAGGATCCGCTAGCGTGCTGAAACTTACACCTTCAATTTTTGATAACTCTGCGGTCAATATTTTTTTGTACTCATTGTTCTTCTCACGAATGAAAGGCACCTTGCGCGTTTGCGCCAAGCCAATCGCAGCGTTGATTTCCCCGATACGATAATTGAAGCCCAACACGGGATGGTTTTCCATACCGCGGTTATTTCCCACGTGGTCGTGGCCGTGATCCGAGAAGCTGTCTGCAAAGTGATATGCTTGTTCATCGTTTGTCACCATCACGCCTCCTTCACCACACGTAGCAATTTTAAAGAAGTCGAAAGAGTAGCAGCCCGTCTTACCGAAAAGTCCTACTGAAATGCCTTTGTACGAAGCACCAAACGCCTGACCGGCATCTTCAATCAACACAATATTTTTCTCTTTGCAGATTTGTAAAATCTCATCCAGCTTCGCCATGCCACCGCACATGTGCACCAGCATGATTGCTTTTGTCTTAGGCGTAAGGGCTGCGCGAATTCCTTCCGGACTCAAACACAGCGACTCATCAATTTCAGCAAACACCGGCAACGCACCGGCATACAATACGGCTTCAACCGAAGCGATGTAGGTAAACGGAGGCACAATCACTTCATCGCCTGCGCCAATGCCGGCAGCAGCCAATGCACACGCTACGGCTGTTGATCCGCTCGATACTGCGTGAGCAAATTTAGCACCGGTGATTTTTCGTACTTCGGCCTCAAACTCACGCGCCTTCCAAATATTGTTTCGCAGCGCATCATGATTGTAGCGAAAAAGGATGCCTGTTTCCAGCACATCGTTTACCTCTTTGCGTTCTTCTATTCCAAATAATTCGGTTCCTGGCATAATTGATAAAGATTAGGTTGCAAAAATACGAAATCTAGCTATGCCAATGGAAAAAATGTGGCCTTCAAATCAATGTCGTTTAGTTTAGCTCCATCGACCTCCTCTCTTGTGTAGAGGAACGAGGTGAGGTTTAGAAATTAGCCTAAACTAAACGACATTGCCCCTCAAAACCCTCTGTTTTTAGAACCCATTTTTAGCTGGGAGCCTGCCACTCGAAACGAATTGCTCCGATAGCTATCGGAGGCTTTCCGCTCTACTCCTCGTGGCGAGCCGTTAGCTATCGGCTCCACTGCGGGGTGCCGCTTCAATCGCTGGCCCGCACACAGGACGAAGGGTATCAAATGGTTTACTTGCACTTCGAACTTGGGTTTATAAAGATTGAGATGGTTATATTTAACAAAATATTACCAACCACAATTTTAGCTATGGCAGTCGGACTTACACCCAAACATATTTTCGAGTACGCATTAAATGAACTTTCATCAGAACGATTTTTGACATTGGCTCATGAAACAGCTTTGTCATTACAGTGGAAGGTAAGTTTTGTAAGTGGTGAAGGTATTTTAGCCTACACGGATAATGGAGTTTTTTCCTGGAATGCGGAGGTTAAAATAAAAATCGAAGGAGCTGTTGCGAAAATTCAAAGTGCATCGGTGGGAAGTGAAATAATGGATCTTGGCAGAAACAAAAGAAATGTTGAAGGATTTGTAAGCGCATTCGAATCTGTACAAAAGAAGTTATCATCCGAAGAAATAGATGTTAAGTTTGAACTATTAAAACCACAGTTTTCAGTAGATGAGAAAGGAGTTTTGAATTTGGATCCTGCCAGTTCAAAAGATAGTATCAAAAACTTCTTTTCAGTATTCGTCCCTAGCGAAGAGTTTTCGATTACTCCAATATTACTGGACGCTAACATATTGATTTTTGTTTTGATGGCCATTGACGGAGTGAACATATTCCTTCCTGACAATCAAAGCTTATTGGATTGGGGAGCCAATTTTAAACCGATGACACTCGAAGGTGGATGGTGGAGACTATTGACTAATTGTTTCTTGCATATTGGAATTGTCCATCTATTGTTCAACATGTATGCATTGTTATATGTAGGTGTGCTATTAGAACCCTTATTGGGCAAGATTCGCTTTGCTTCAGTGTATCTCCTTACCGGAATTGCCGCTAGTGTAGCAAGTCTTTGGTGGCATGATCTCACCATTAGTGCCGGTGCATCTGGTGCTATATTTGGATTATATGGTGTTTTCTTCGCATTACTTACCACGAATGTTATTGAAAAGAGCGCGCGCGAAGCACTCCTGCCCAGTATTTCTATATTTATTGTTTACAATCTTGTAAACGGATTGCGAGGTGGTATTGATAATGCTGCTCATATCGGTGGATTGATTTCCGGACTTGTCTTTGGATATGCTTTACTGCCAAGCATTAAAAAGCCAGCAGATGAGAAATTTACGTGGGTTACGGTGGGTTTTTTGACTCTGTTGACATTTGTTTCTTCGTTCGTAATTTATCATAAGCTGCCCAACAATATGGGAGAGTATGAATTAAAAATGAAGGAGTTTGTAGAAAGAGAAGCAATTGCAATGGAAGTCTACCAATTGACGGGGGATACACCCAAGGAAAAGCTGTTGGCTGAAATCAAGGACAAAGGAATTTCTTCTTGGAAAGAAAATATAAAACTCATCGATAGCTTTAAGGACGTAGATCTTCCACTTGCCGTACGTACGAGAAATAGGTTGTTAAGAGAATATTGTGAACTAAGAATTGCCAGCTTAGAATTACTTTACAAGGCAGTGGCAGAAGATACAGATCAGTATAAGGAACAAATTCAGCAGCTTGAATGGCAAGTTGAATCGAAAATAACAGAGATAACCGGAAAGCAAACCGAAGAATAAAAATTAGAAAGTACTTTATGGCATTTCGAATCATTCTCTTTTTTTTACTAACCTTCTTTTTCCTTTTCATTGCCGGTGTCGCCATTTTTTTCGATGGCTTCGGTATATTTTCGTTTGTGTGTATTTTTTTAGGAGGTCTAAGCTCGTATGGCATCTATGCTACATTGAGGGTTTATCAGCGCATCAAGCTTTCCGGCACGCAGTTGCTGGTCACCAAAATTATTGGAGCCAATCAAAAGCTTGATTTAGAAGAATTGCAAGAGTGGCAAGAGAAGCGCTATTATTTGAGAAGCACGCTGCGCAGATCGCTCATCTTATTTTTTTCGAACAACCAGCGATTTCTCTTTTCGAATAAAAGTCAGCCTGCGGAGTTTGAGAAACTGGCTGATTTTCTACTGACGAATCCCATCACCTCTTTGCTCGATCATTCTCCTGACAAAGAGTTGAAAGCAATCCGAGATATGCCTTTCGATCAAGAGAAAATATTCAATGCTTGTATCAAATCAACTTCCTTTCAGGCGTGGTGGGTGGCGCCCGAAGAATCTTCATATGTGCTCGCCTTCAATCCGTCTCCGGGCGGAATCTTACATATTAGCATGCATGGGTTTGGAAGTGTGAAGGTGATGCAAGGTCATTTTAAGGAAGTCCGCTCACCAGACCTTATCAGTTGGACGCAATCCGATGTTGTGCCTGTGGAATGGCAAGTGAGTATTACGCGAAAGGCGCCCGGACTGTCAACGGTTGAGCTAAATGCCATTTATCCATCTTTGCCAAAAGCAGATGCGGTGCGCACACAAGTTATGAAAGAGGTTGAGCAACGAATCCAACAATTGGAACAATGGCTTGGCAAATCAAATTAGAAAAGTCATGAAGCTGACGCGAATAAAATGGGTAACTGTTTTTGTTTTCCTGTATCTGAGCTGCTATGTCGCTTTTCGTGCTACTCATGTTGAGTTATGGCACAAAGATGGAAAGCGGTACCTCATCTTCCCAAAAGATCAGCTTTGGATCTAATACTTTTACCGGCCAATTACGTATGTGGATAGTAAACTCACCAAGCTACAATTCCATATCGGTGGACATCAATAAAAACCAAATGAACCTCTCCCTCAGCACCATCATTCTTTTTGTTCATCAGATTGAGCAACAGAAAAAATTCTATCACGATGTATTTCAATTGGAAGTGGTCGAAGAATACCCGACCTGGGTTTTACTGAAGACACCTTCATGCGATCTCGGCTTGCATCAAATTCCGGACGAGTATATCGGAGATGATCCCAACTACCAGGTCGACAATAATGTGAAACTTGTTTTTGATGTAACGGACATGCCGCTTCAACAATTCCATGATCAATTGACACAACAAGGTGTACGCATGCAACCCATCACTACTTTCGATAACTACCCATTCTATCTTTGTGATGGAAAAGACCCCGAAGGAAATGTATTTCAATTGAGGCAACTGAAAGCCTCATGAATTTTTTACTCACCGGTATTGAAACGGAGCGAATTCACTTTCGGGAGATTCGCTTGGCTGATTCTGCGGAATGGATTCATTTCTTTGAAGACCCTGCCTCCTTTCGCTATTGGAAAGAAGAGCATACCAACCCTAAACTGGAATGTGCCCGCTGGTATGAGAAACAGCAATGGCGTTACCAAAACAATCGCGGAGGCATGAACGCACTCATCGAAAAATCTTCTGGCCAACTCATTGGTCATGCAGGTTTAGTGGTTCAAACTGTCGATGATATTACCGAACTAGAAATTGCCTACTCACTGATGCCTGCTTTCCGCGGACGAGGCTTTGCATCGGAAGCCGCACAACAATGTAAAATCACGGCCTTTCAAAATCAGTGGGCTGCGTCCTTGATTTCCATCATCAGCGTTACGAACACACCTTCTATTCAAGTCGCCACACGCAATGGCATGACCATCGACAAGAAGACGATGTATAATGGCAATGAAGTTTATATCTTTCGGATCTTACAAGAAGCGTATCTCTCGCAACAATAAAATTTTCTGACATGATTCGTCTTTGTTTGCTCTTCCTTTGTTTCAATAGTCTTTCATCACTTATGGCACAACCCACCATTCCATTGTATTCTTCTGGAATTCCAAATTCCATTTCCAATAAAACAATTCTCGAAAAACAAGACATGGGAACCGATGGCATTTTACGAATCAGCGATGTGACCGAGCCTTCTCTCACGATCTATCAACCTGAAGCAAGAATCAGCAATGGAACAGCAGTGATCATTTGTCCGGGTGGAGGTTATTGGATATTGGCAGCCGGACATGAAGGCGCTGATGTCGCTAAGAAATTTACAGAGATGGGAGTGACCGCATTTGTATTAAAATATCGTTTGCCAGATAGTCGACTGCAAACAAACCCAACGATTGCGCCTCTGCAAGATGCACAACGCGCGTTGCAACTGGTGCGTGAGCGTGCTTCGGAGTTTCGAATCGATCCCACGAAAGTGGGCATTCTTGGTTTCTCTGCTGGCGGACATTTAGCGAGCACGGCATCTACTCAATTTCAAAATCCAAAAATTGATAACCCTACTAAAATTAGTTTGCGCCCCGATTTTCAGATTTTAATTTATCCGGTGATTAGCTCTGACCCGGCTATTGCACACGGAGGATCTTTCGAGAAACTAGTAGGAAAAGAAAGTACGTCAGTGCAGCGTAACGCGTACTCATCCGAAAAGCAAGTAACTAAACAAACGCCACCTGCTTTTCTCGTTCATGCCAGCGATGATGGAGCAGTGAGTTCGCTCAATAGTGTACGATATTATGAAGCATTTTTGCAAAATCAGGTTCCGGCCGAATTACATATCTATCAGCGGGGCGGGCATGGTTTCGGATTAAAAAACCCGACCACGAATGATGAATGGTTCGACCGATTAAAAAATTGGATGAAGGCGAATGGATGGTTGTAAACTAATTTTTTACTCCAGCGTTTTCAACACATCGCGCACAAACGCATTCACATCAAACTCTCTTTTTTGACTAAGGCCAAGGCGCACAATCACCACATCACGCGATGGAATCATAATCACCGATTGTCCTTCGAAGCCATCCATCAGATACATATCATTTGGCACATCGGGAAAACGCTTGTCGTTCGGATTGTTTTTGTTGCCGGCATTCAACCAGATTTGCGCTCCATATTCTCCTTGTGGAGCTGCTTCTGCTGCAGTAGTTGAGTATTGCACCCATCCTTTCGGAAGGATTTGTTCGTTGTTCCACATGCCATCTTGTAAATACAGTAATCCGAATCTCGCCCAATCACGCGCGGTTGCGTAACTGAAAGACGATCCCACGAAAGTGCCGGAAGCATCGGGTTCAATGACCATGCTGTAAGCGCCTAGTTTATGAAACACTTCGCGATACGGAAACAAAGTATAGTCGGCATCGCCAATGGTTTGTTTGGTGATGCGCGAAATAATATTGGTTGTGCCACTGCTGTAATACCATTTGGTGTTCGGTGCTACTTCAGCTTTGGATTGTGCTGCATACGCTCCGGCATCTTTCTTTTTAAAAAGCATATTCGTGGCGGTGCTGGGTCCTCCGTAAATTTCTTCCCACGCCAACCCACTGCTCGCTTGCAGTAAGTTGTGCAAAGTAATTTTTGAACGATCATCACTCTTCCATTCACTCACGGGCGCAGGCTCTGACACTTTGAGTTTGTCTTGTTTCACCAACACACCAACAATGGCATTGGTAATTGTCTTGGTCATACTCCAACCGATCAATTTGGTTTGTGCATTGAAGCCGGGAGCATATTTTTCAGCTATGATATTTCCTTTATGGAGAATAACCACCGCACGTGTGTTTACCGGATTGGCGGTATCAGGTTCGGCAAAGGCTGCATCGACTACATCATTTAACTTGGCGTTGCGTGCCAGTAAAGAATCAATCACCCGATTGCCATTGGGCCATGCCATGGTATCTTGATTGACAACCGGTTTTGCGATTACCGGAATAGTTTGTTTTCTCAATTCTTCTTCACTGATTTCTGAAATCAGTGTGCAGCCTAATCCTTTGCGGTAAATGGCTTTGCGTTTGCTCAACCCGAATACAGATCCGGTGGCCGAAGAATCTTCCACGTGTGCTTCGAATGTTCCTAGGTTGATGAGTGCGCCTCCCAGTTCTTGTGCAATCACTTGTTGTGGATCGCGACCAGCCACAAACACACACGAACACAAATTTTTGGCACCATAGCCGGAAATAATGGGCAATGCTTGTGATAGATAATACGTAGCATAGCCGAGCACAGCAAGTAGTACCACTAATAAGACGCGTTTGATCAACTTCATTATTTTTGATTTATAGTTTCTAGTTAAGCTGCCTGCGAAGGCTCATATACTTTTTGTTTCCATGTTTGCAGTAATGGATTCACGCGCGCATACCAAAGGGGAGGCACCAATGCGATTAAGATCATAGTTGGATAACCATAAGGTAGTTGAGGACTGTCATCATAATGATTCAACACCTGATAGCGCTTGATGGCGTTAGCATGGTGATCGGAATGGCGCTGCAATTGAAATAAAAAGAAGTTGCTGATCAGGTGACTCGCATTCCATGAGTGCAATGGATTAACCCGTTCGTATTTTCCGTTGGCATCTTGCTTGCGCACAATGCCGTAGTGCTCGATGTAATTAACTAATTCTAAAAGAGTAAAGGCAATCACACTTTGTACAAAGAAAAAGATGGGCACTTCCCACACGAATCTTCCGCTGATTTGACTTATTATTACTGTGAGCAATCCACAAAATAAAAGAGGAGCAAGTGTAAACCCTATCATTTCATTTTGCCAATGCCAAACGGAAAACCCTTTGCGTTGCAGACTTTCTTTTTCCAGTTGCCACGCGTGTACATAGCCGTGAAATACCGAGCGAAACCAAAATGCATAAAAACTTTCGTTGAATCGGGAAGTGGCAGGATCATCGGGTGTGGCCACTTGCACATGGTGCCCGCGATTGTGTTCTACATAAAAATGCATATAGCTTACCGTCATCAATAAAACTTTGCTGTAGAATTGTTCCAGCTTTGACTTTTTATGTCCGAGTTCATGCGCAACAGTAATGCCGATGCCTCCGGTTACCAAACCAACACCTACTACAAAACCAACCCATTCCGCTATGGAAGAAAGGCGTCCGCTTGCAACGGCAAAACAAGCCCACACAACAAACGCTACTTGCACGAACGTCCACACGTAGGTAACAAAACGGTAGAACCACTCTTCGCTGATGATAGGAACTTGGTCTTTCGGCACATTGTGTTTATCTAAACCCATCCACTGATCGATGGCCGGAATCAGAGCAAAAACAAAACCGATGGTTAGTAAATTCCAATAGCCACCGGCATAAAATCCAACCACTACAAGCGAGGGTAGAATAAAAGCCGTAAAGAATCCTATTTTTTTGGCGAAACTCATGATTTAAAGTTAGTCAAAAAATGATTCCTAATCTATGATAATTTACGAAAGGGATACCTGATCAGTGTGTTTTTATTACACAAAAGATTTTCTAGCTTTCGACAAGCAAAGTTGAATGGTAAAGAAGTTTCTTCAGATTTTAAAATTCCCCGATGAAGAAAAGGGCTTATCCGCTGAGTTAAGGGCGGTGTTGGGAAATCGTTTGGTGGTGTTAATCTTGGCACTCAGTTTCGTTTATTATGTGATTGATCGCCTGATCAATTCGAATGTCACTCATTTTTTATTTATCTCGATTTCTGGTTCCTGTATTCTGATTTTGGTAATCAGTGGTTCGGGATACTTTAAGTTGGCCAAGATCATTGGACTATTTTTATTTAATGTCATACTTTATAACATCAGTGCGAGTCAGGATTTTTCATCGGGTGTTCATTTACATCAGATTACGGCAGCGTTCATCGCGTTGATTTTGTTTGGCTATGAAGAACGAGCCTGGGGATTGGCTTTTACATTTTTTACGTTTTGCCTTTTTGCCATCGCCTTTTTTACGAAGGCTTCGCTGATTTCATACCAAAGATTCAACGAGTATCAGACCAATGTTTTGTTCATGATGAACATTACTGTATTTGCCGCCATCAATTTATACCTTACTTACATGATTCTTCGACCGAATCACAACGTAGCGCAAACCTTGATGTTCAGAAATCAGGAATTGAAAAAGACGAATGTAGAGT
>JABFSO010000323.1 GCA_013140555.1 Cyclobacteriaceae bacterium
GGGATATGCAAAATGGTGTTCCTCATACCGGTGATTATCCTATGCACTACAACACAGCATATTCTATCGAACTCAATGCATCGGTGTATGTGATTGAATGGAAAAAAGAAGTGCGAATTCAGTTGGAAGAAGATGGCTACTTTGATGAAACCGGTTTCCGATACATCGATGGCCGCCAAACCGACTTGATTTTAATTCCGAAGCCTGGCACAATTAATAAGTGAAGTAAGTTGAAGTCATGAAATTTGTTCGACTGGTTCATACCATTTATGGCTTTGCTATTTTCAGCGCATTGTTTCTAGTTTTCTTTCCTCTATTACTATACCCAATCCTGTTTCCGAAACAGTATCGGTGGGTAGGCATCATCAATCGGTGGTGGGCAAAGAGTTTGTTCATACTTACATTTTTACCCTATCAGATAGAATGCAGTTCAAAGCTTGACCGAACGAAGCAATACATCTTTTGCCCGAATCATTTCTCATATCTCGATATCCCAACAATGGGACTCAATCCGGTCAATACCATTTTTGTTGGTAAGAATGACATGGAGAAAATTCCATTGTTTGGATTTATGTACCGAAAGCTTCACATCACCGTCAATCGCGCCAGTTTAAAAAGCCGGTTCAATACGATTCTGGCTTCGATGAAAGCGATAGACGAAGGAAAAAGCTTGATTATTTATCCGGAAGGTGGCATGGTAACAAAAGAACCACCAAACATGTGTGCCTATAAAGATGGCGCTTTTCGAACGGCCATCGAAAAACAAATCGCTATCGTACCTGTCACCATACCTTTTAATTGGATAATTTTGCCTGATGAAGAGAAAATGCGGTTACGTCATGGCACGGTGAAAGTCATCTTTCATGAACCAGTTGAAACCAGTGGCATGACTTTAAATGATTTGCCAAATCTAAAGCATCGCGTATTTTCAATTATTGATACAGAATTGAAAAAGGAATTATCCATTAACTCATGAAATTAGATGCAGAAACATTAGCCAAAATTGCACATCTATCGCGGCTGGAGATTGATGAAAAGGAAACAGATAAAATGTTGCGGGACATGAGCAACATGCTCACGTTTGTAGAAAAATTGAACGAGGTAAATACTGATGGCGTAGAACCGCTGACTACGATGAGTCATGAAATCAACGCCATGCGTGAAGATGTGGTGAACCACGATTTATCACATCAGGAGGTTTTACAAAATGCACCAAAAAAGAACGCTGAATTTTTCAGAGTTCCAAAAGTACTCGAGTAATCATGAATACACTTTGGTTTTGGAAACGGTGGTCGCAAAGCGATCAGAAAATGTTTTGGCTCTTATCCGCTTTGATAGCGGGCGCATTTTTCGTTTTCCTGTTTGTCTATTTTCAAAATACTTCGCTGGCTTTTGTATGGGATCAGTACCAACAAGTTGAAGTGGTTGAAACACCGATTCGCAACTTTCAAGTAGGGTTAAGTACCATTGATTTGCCGGTAGATAATCTGGTGTTGTTTGAAACATTTAGTGGCAGCTCACTGCAATCAACGGCTTGGTTGTACTATGTCTTACTTCTAGGGGTTGGAGTGGGCTTTATTGTATTTGTAACCTTCATCACCACACTAAAGCGATTTTCATTTTTAGGAGCGGTCGGTTTTTTAATTCTGATGCTAGTTAGTTTTCATTGGGAAGCTCTTTTGATTTTTGGTGTAAGTCACATAGCTATTTCAGGTTTCGTTATTCTGCTTTATGCAGGTACCGCTTATTATTTCCAATCATTCCGCACACATCATCCATTTAGCACAAGGCTACTTGTCTTCACAGGAATTACAATTGCCCTCTTACTGATTGTTTTATTCTTTAGTCAAGTACCTCAGCCATTCCTCTTATTGGCAAGCAACACTTTACTGGTAGCAACCGGAATGAGTATTCTGTTTGCGATCATGGTGTCGCATGAGATCGTTGCATTCTTTGTTGCCGTGATTACCAGCAGTCGCACGCCATCTAAAAGTGCGATGCACTTCTTTTTGATCTCGGCTATCTACTTCATTAATCTCACAATCACGTTTTTGATTCGTGAGAAATATATCTTTTGGGACATCATTACTGTTAATTCCTATTTCCTGCTGGCGGTATCTGCTTTGCTAGGAGTGTGGGGCGTTCGTCAACGCGAATCGTTGTATGCCGATGCGGTAGAGAATCCAATACATGCTGTTTTCCTTTATCTCGGCTTTTTTCTTACAGCTTTCACGACTATCGGATTTTCGATCGGCACAGATAACAGCCCACTGATAGAAACATTGAGCGAGGTTATTTTATTTGTGCACATGGGTTATGGAATTATTTTTCTCGCCTATGTTACTGGCAATTTCGGACCGATGCTGATGGCCAATTTGAATGTATATAGAATATTGTACAAGCCATCCGATATGCCATTCTTCATGTTTCGTGTAGGTGGAACCATTGCCACCTTTGCGTTTCTTTCATTCTCTTCTCCGCTACCATCATACTTCGATCGTGCACTGGCCGCTGTTTACAATGCACAAGGAGACATTCAATATACGCAAGGCGAGTTGACAACAGCTGAAGCGTATTACCGTAAGTCGCTGGCATATCGCAACCGCAATCACCATGCACACTACGCATTGGCTACGCTCTATGCCGCGCAACTAGAGCCTATTAAAGAAATAAAAGAGTATGAGGAGTTGCTGAAGACCACACCTACAGAATTCACCTTTTTAAATCTGAGTGACATCTACAGCACTAATGGAAATTATGTTAAAAATCAGAATGTATTAAAAGACGGATTGTTTATTTATAAAAACAGTGGCTTGCTGGCCAATGCGCAAGGACTCAACTTTTATCAGATCGGATTACTCGATTCTTCAATTTTTTACTTTCAAAAGTCACGCAAGTCATCACTCACGAAAGTAACGGCCGAAACAAACATATTCGCCACTAGCGTAAAGCTCAATCTCAAGTTTCCTGCTGATTCGCTCTTACAATTAATTGGCTCACACGATGCCGGTGTGCAAAGCAATGCGCTTGCTCTAGCCAACGCACAACAACTTCCGCTTCAAGTAAAAGTGGAAATTCCCTCAGACACTGTACTGAATTTAAAAATCGCTACGTTGCTTTGTAATCAACTGACAAATCAAGCGAACAGCATCGATACGCTTCAACTTCGGCAAATTGCTTCGCTTGTGCGAAAGCCGGTTAATGCAAATTTTAAAGAATACGTTTTGGCTTCGGTAGCACAAGCTTATTACCAACAAGATCAAATCAAAAAAGCGCTGGACATTATTCGCGAAATGGCTTATTCTACCGATCAGGGCAAGCGATACAATTTATTAGCCACTTACTTTTTAGAGCAAGGCGATGCACTGACAGCTGCGCGTTATTTTAAAATTGCTCATGATAAAAAAGTGTCGGGCGCACAACTCAGACAGGCCATTGCTTATTCAGAAGCCGACAGTATTCGTGAAGCGCTTCCCTTGTGGCGTTCGCTTAGCTCCTCCACTGATTCGCTGGAGCGGCAGCAAGCACAACTCTATTTAAAAATTTTAGAACGTCCGCTGACATCATGGGAAGATTTGAGTGACATTGAAAAATACGGAATGTGTCACTATCGAATTTCGTTGGTTGACTCCGTACTTTTCCAAAAAATAGTAAATGGCATCAGCGACAATAATCTTCGCGCCAGAGCGATCATTGAAAGAAGTAAAAAATGGTATCAACTGGACGAATCTGAAGAAGCAATAAAAGAATTGCAACCACTTCGCGGCATTCAGCTTACTAACAAAAAATTAGTTGATGAGATTACCGTATTGAATTTATTATTAAGCGCCTCCACGCAACAATGGGATTTCGTTGAAGATGGATTGAAAGCAGGTTTGCCCAATGAATACCGCAATGAATCCATTTATTTGAATACCATTCTTGCGCAGCAAAAAGGAGCCGATGTAAAATCGGCTATGGCTTACCTATCGGATGTAAACTATTTGTTTGAAGAAGGAATGATTGCCGCTGCCAATTACTATGCGAAAGACACAACGAACCGACTAAAGCCGTATTCGTTGCTGGTCAACGGGTTATTGGCTACGCCTTACTCGGTAAGACTATTGAAAGCATATAGCACGCTGGCTGCTGATCTTGGTTTCGAAGAAGAAGCGCGACAGTCGCTCGTAAAGCTCAAGAAGCTACTCTCTTCGGATCGATATCAATTATTCATTGAAGCGAATGCATCTGTCTTTTCTAAAACGTTCGCTTCGGATTCTTATTAGCTCCAAATTGCAGATCATTGTAATATTTTTGTTTCTTCTTGCCGATCTTGGTTTGATAATATGATTTTTCCACTCGGCATGAACTAAAAAAGATCAAAGCAGCAATAAAAGGTACAAGT
>JABFSO010000016.1 GCA_013140555.1 Cyclobacteriaceae bacterium
CCTTGGATTGTTCCAAGCGTGTGGAGCATTATCTCGTGGCACAGAAGTATGGCCATTTCAAGTAATTATGGGTGGAATGAGAGTAGCATTGATCACAGCTTTATATGGCTTACTGATTTACTGCATTTCATTGTTTGCATACATCCCGCTTCAATTGACTTCAACAAAATCGAATCAGTGATTTTTCAATAATTCGATGAAGTCCCTTTCAACAATTCTAAATACCCTTTCGCCAAAAGGCCGATAGCTGAATGAGAAAACCCAACAAGACTTTTGCTTTGTCACAAATAAAAATCGGAAGCCATAAAACGGTGTAAGCTTGTACAACTAAAAACTAAACATAAACTTTATGAAAATGATGTTAGCAGATTCGTTATTGGATTTACACACCACAGGCGGCACAATCTGGATGACGCCCATATCCTTATTACTAGCGATTAATGTTGGCCTTTTGATCTATGTCATCATCGCTCGCTTGCAAAACAAAACCATCTCAGCAAAATGGGTGGAAGCCATTAAACAAGTAGGCTTGCTCGCAGCGGTGTGGGGTGCTTTTTCAACCATCATCGGCTTCTTTCAGGCATTTGGTGCTCTGGAGGAAATCAAAGAAATGCTACCATTTCAGGTAATCATGGGCGGCATGAAAGTAGCACTTATCACCGTTTTATACGGGCTGTTGATTTACTGCTTATCTTTAGTTGCATTTATTGTTCTGCAACTCACCGCTCCTAAAAATCAATAATAATGATCGAACTGGCTCTTCTTTCATGCGCAATCGGTGGACTATTCATTCTGCTAAAGGTGCAATGGAAGAAGAGCCGCTTCGAACGGAAACTACTGAACCAATTTCTGTTTCTTATCATTGGTTGGATCTGTTTTTCTTTGATTTTGGGCTTATTCCAAACGTTCGGTGCGTTGGAAGTTTCAAAAGAGGAGGCGACCTCGAAAGTATTCTCGGGCTTACAAGTTTCTGCTATCGCTATCGTATTGGGGTTAGTCGGGCTTTTAGTGGTTCTGTATTATTTCGGCCGAAAGGCTCAAAGAAACACCCAATAGTAAAAAGCAAAACCCCTAAATCCTAACAATCATTAGTAACAATTCCTTAACTTGGCCTTGGATTTTAACCAATGCCGCATGTATTCATCTAAAATTGTAGGCCTCGGCCACTACGTTCCTGAAACCGTAATCACCAATCAATATCTCTCAAATTTAATGGACACCAATAATGAGTGGATCATTGAGCGCACCGGTATTCAAGAACGTAGATGGATCGATCCTGCGAAAGATACTGTGGGAAATATGTCCGCCAAGGCAGCGCGCCTCGCACTGCAACGTGCCAATCTCACCGAAAAAGATGTAGACTTTATCGTGTTCGCCTGTATTACCAGCGATTATTATTTCCCGGGTTCGGGCGTCATTATGCAGCGCGAGCTTGGTCTGGAAGGTATTGGTGCACTGGAAGTAAAAAATGCATGTTCCGGATTCATCTACGCCTTGTCGGTGGCGGATCAGTTTATAAAAACCGGCATGTACAAAACGGTGTTGGTAGTAGGTGCCGAAATTCAAAGTACGGCTTTGGATATTACCACACGAGGTAGAAATACAGCTGTGATCTTTGGCGATGGAGCGGGTGCCGCTATTTTACAGCGTTCCGATAAGCCGGGCATCCTTTCTACGCATTTACATGCGGATGGCCGGTTTGCCGAAGAACTTTACGTGAAAGACCCGGGCAGCAGCCGGCCTCATGCCGAGCGCCAACCCGAGCAGTTTCTAGATACCACTGGGTTCAAAGTCGTGATGAACGGAAATTTGGTTTTCAAGCACGCGGTGGTTCGCTTTATGGAAGTAATCAACGAGGCGCTTCAGGCCAATGGCATGAAAAAGGAAGATATCAGCCTATTGGTGCCCCATCAGGCGAATTTGCGGATCAGTCAATTCATCCAGCAAAAACTGGAATTGCCTGATGAAAAAGTGTATAATAACATTATGCGCTATGGCAATACCACTGCCGCCTCTATTCCAATTGCGATGAGCGAGGCTTGGGCAGAAGGAAAGATGAAAGAAAATGACGTAATTTGCTTGGCAGCATTTGGGAGCGGGTTCACGTGGGCCTCAGCACTCATTAGATGGTAAAACAATTCAAGATTCAGCATTCAAGCCCCCGTTGATCCTTGAGTCTTTATAATTTTGAACATTAAAAAATGAAGACGGAATCGTACAATCCAAGCCCGCTGGAGGTTGACATGGCCAACGCACTTTTTCTTTTGCAGAAAGAGATAGAAAAACATTTGCAAAATAATGAAGTAGTGCATGTAGAAAGTAACATCAAACGCGATAATCCGATGGTAAAATTTAGCTTGCTGGATAAAGATGGCGATCCACATGAAATTGTGGTGCGCATTGTCCAAATTCCGGATAAGTTTTAATTCTACACCGTACTCCGAATTCCTGAGAGTCTCCGCTGTTTTAGGCTACAACAAAATCATTAGATTTGTTTACCTAAACCCCCTTTCATGCTTACCGATTCTAGTAAGAAGTGCATCAATTGCCTCCAAGAAGTTTCTGATAACTACTGTTCGCATTGCGGGCAACGCACACAAGTAAAACGAATCACCTTACGCGAAGGCTGGAATGATTTCTGGGCACGCGTGTATGGCTTTGATGGCATGTTCCCCAACACGCTTCGCGATTTAACTATTCGTCCGGGAGTTGCCGCGCGTACTTTTATCGCAGGAAATCGGGTGAAATACTATGGACCAGTTGGGTATTTCTTTTTAATGATTACGGTTTTCCTGCTTTTACTTGATCTGTTAGATATTGAGTTAGCTGATTTCTTGAAAGAGATGGGAGCCACGACCTTCCAACCGGAAATAAAAAGTGGTAGTAACCAAGAGGCCGCAACACAAAAGATGTTTCAATTCATGTCTGACAATTTTAAAATGCTGTTCTTTGGTATGATTCCAATTCAAGCATTTTATGCACGATTTGTCTTTTTCAGAAAAAGCGAACTGAACTTTGTGGAAAATTCGGTGCTTCCGTTTTATACTGCCGGTCATGTTTATTGGCTATCGATCATCACCATTATCATCTACAAATTTACGGGGGTGTTCATGCGAAATACGGTGGGGACGGTCATCAGCACGTTTTATATCGGATACGCCTACAGTAATTTTTTTTCTTATCAACCAAAATGGAAAGCCTTTTTGAAAGGGCTTGGTGTTTATTTTGTTTCTCTAATCACCTTTATTATCCTAGGTATGATACTAGCCGTGGCGTTGATTTTGTTAGTTCCTGGAGTTCGTGAAGCTTTTATTGCAAAATAAAAGGAAGAATAATGCCATTAAACACTTTGTTGGTTGCTGTTCCAACCTAGAATTGCATTAACCAAAATTTTGTATTTTTAAACAGCACTATGGCTCGAAAAAAAATCATTGTACGTAAAACTAGCTTCGAAGAAGAGCAAAAGATGAAGGATGATGCTTTTCTAAAGTTAAAACCAACAGAACGACTGCTACTTCACGAAGAACTTAGAAAAAAAATTTGGGGCGACCTTTATCGATACAAGCCGCTCAAGGGCATGAAGGTGGTAAAGAAAAAGGTGCACTAAAATGCCATTCTTCAAAAAACACATGAACGAATACTTCGGAAATTTTTATTTCATAGAGTTGTTTCGTTTTGATAGGAGGTCATGCAGCTGTTTTTTATGGAGTAAGAAGAACTACTTCTGACATTGATATATTGGTACAGCCAACCCTTGAAAACGGTCACCGAATCATTCGGGCATTTCAAGACTTAAAACTTGAAATAAACTCAATTCAAGCTTCAGATTTTACAATGGAGCAGTTGTTTACTTTTGGTGTTGAACCAAATGCAGTTGATATTTTGAATTTCTCTAAAGGAGTTTCTGTAGAGACTATTTTTAAAAATGCCCTTTCTAAAAAAATAGATGACTTCGCAGTTAAGATAATTGACATCCGCGACCTTGTAAAGAATAAGGAAAGCCTCAATAGAACAGGTGAAAAAAAATTGACAGATCAACTTGATATTCTTGCTTTGCGTAGAATATTAAAGTCTAAATAATTCAAAGTTATTCATTACCCCATAAACTCGGCAATCAATCGATGAAAATGATGTGTGCCCATTTCACGCGTAACAGAATAGCGTCCGTGGGTATAGAAACGTGAACGAATGCCTCGCTGCACATTTTGTACAATCTCCTCGTCTTCCATTTCAACCTTATGCAGATCGGCCCCGGCTCCCTGGCGCATTTTACTTTCGTCCCAGACAAAAGTGAGAAATGAAACGCGCGTTTTCTTAATCGCAATCGGGTGGATGATATTTACGGACAATCCCCATGGATAAAAATTGAACATCATG
>JABFSO010000110.1 GCA_013140555.1 Cyclobacteriaceae bacterium
TGATGGACAAAACCAAAAAGACGAAGACCGGTCAGTATGCTACGGGCGAGGAAGTTTTGTCTAAGCTCGCTGATGAGCATGAAATTGCACGCAAGATTTTAGATTACCGCGAATATGAAAAGCTGCACTCTACCGATGTGGATGCACTTCCGAAAATGGTGAGTCATTATGATCATCGAGTGAACACCGATTATCGCCAGGCAGTGGCAGCAACGGGACGTTTGAGTTCCAACAATCCCAATTTGCAGAACATTCCCATCCGTACCGAAAAGGGAAGACAGATTCGCAGTGCCTTTGTGCCCCGCGACAAAAATTTTCTATTCATGTCTGCCGACTACTCGCAAATTGAGTTGCGCATTGCAGCCTCGTTTGCCAAAGACGAAACGATGATTGAAGCGTTTCGCCTCGGTCGCGATATTCACACCACCACAGCCGCCAAAGTTTTTAAAGTAGAAATTGAAAAAGTAACACCCGATATGAGGCGCAAAGCCAAAGAGGTGAACTTCGGCATTTTGTATGGCAGCACCGCTTTTGGTTTGGCGCAAAATCTCAACATCTCGCGCACTGAAGCAGCTGAAATCATCGAATCCTACTTCAAAGAGTTTGCGGCTATCAAACGCTACATGGACGACAGTATTAATCTGGCGCGTGAAAAAGAATATGTAGAAACCATTTTAGGAAGAAGACGCTACCTGCGCGACATCAATTCGCGGAATATTTCTACTCGCGGATTTGCCGAACGTAACGCCATCAACGCACCCATTCAGGGAAGTGCTGCTGATATTATTAAAGTAGCGATGATCAACATCCATCGCTGGATGCAAAAAGAAAAATTGAAGTCGAAGATGATCTTGCAGGTACACGATGAATTGGTGTTCGACCTTCATGTGGACGAACAAGAAATTCTGAAGCCAAAAGTGCAAGAGCTGATGAAGACAGCCGTGATCTTAGACGTGCCCATGGAAGTGGAGGTTGGTATTGGAAAAAATTGGCTGGAGGCGCATTAGCCCACGGTTTCAGCAATAGCCCACGGTTTCAACCCATAGCCCACGGTTTCAACCGTGGGTAATAAAAAAATATCAGAAAGCATTATTTGTCCACGGTTTCAACAATTACCACGGTTTTAACCGTGAGTTGATAATAAATCAACAACAAATCCAAACCGTTTTAACGGTTTTTAAGATTTTCATCCCTGATATTCCTGTAAAATGAAATGGTTAAAATCATTTTAAAAACATAACGATATATTCTAGCCCACGGTTTAAACCGTGGGCTAGATCATAACAAAAACCCAAAATGGTGTTGTCGATAAAAAAATATTCCCGACCAACCATAACAGGAACAATAAATCGTGTAAATTCGATTGTTAAAAAATAACGTTGGTTACTGCCCTCCGTTTCAAACAAGGGAACAACAAGAACCATCAAACAAATTCAAACCGTTTCAACGGTTTAGAAATATTCTCCCCATCGTATTTGTAAAAAATGAAATGGTAAAACCTTTTCGAAAAAACAACCTAGCCCACGGTTTAAACCGTGGGCTAGGTTTAAACCATGGGCTAGGATGAAACACAGATTCTAAACAAAATAAACTATGCCACATTCCTACACTAAAATATGGATTCATGCCATTTGGGCCACCAAAGAAAGATTTCCCCTCATACATTTGAATGTTGAAAACAAAATTCATGGTCATATATCAGAGCAGCTGATAGAACAAGAATGCCCCGTTAAAATTGTTAACGGCATGCCCGATCATATCCATTGCTTATTTCTATTGAATCCCAAAAAATCAGTTGCCGATGTAATCAAACAAATAAAAGGTAGTAGCTCACATTTTGTGAATCAGGAAAATATCATTCCTGAAAAATTTGCGTGGCAAACGGGGTATGCCGCTTATTCTGTTTCTGAGTCGGCTGTGGAGCGCGTATTTCAATACATTAAAAACCAAAAACAGCATCATTTAAAGAAATCATCTCAGAAAGAATACGATGAATTCATAAAGCTCTATGGGCTCAACTCGGATGAATGAACTCGAATTTCTTTTAAGCCAACTTATTTTTTAACGATCAATTGCCCAACCAATCTAATTCGCATAAAAGAAAATTTGCATCCCCATTTTACTTTCCGTTACTTCCCTCGTATCAGTATCAAAGTAGGAAATGATCAGCCAGATTGACCTAAACCTGATTCAACAAGCGCAACGAGGAGATCGCCAAGCCTTTCGGCAAATGGTGATGCATTACCAAGCTTTTTTATATGCCGTTGCCTTTCGCTATCTGGGCAATGCAGCGGATGCCGAAGATGCCGTGCAGGAGGTATTTATAAAACTATGGAAGAATCTGTCGGCCTATCGGCCGGAGGTGAAGATGAGCACGTGGCTCTACCGCATTCTGGTGAATCATTGCTTGGATATGAAAAAGAAATCTTCTTACCAGAATAAAAAAAATCAACTGTCGGTGGAAACACTATTAAATCATCCGAACCAAAGCAGTCCGCTTCACGAACTGGTACAAACAGAATTAACACAACTGTATCAGCAAGCCATCGAGCTGCTAGGCGGCCTGCAGAAAATGATTTACGTTCTGCGGGATGTGGAAGACTTGCCTTCGGCAGAAGTATGCCAAATGGTAAATGTCAACGAAGATCAGGTTAAGAGCAATCTCTACCATGCCCGAAAAAAGATTCAAGCATATATCAAAGAACATTACAGCGAATAAAAATATGAACTGCCCCGACTACGAAAAAGACATTTGGTTGTACGATGAACTCTCTGTGGGAGAACAACAAAAGCTTCATGCACATTTACATAGCTGCGAGGATTGTCAAAAACTATTCGATGAGATTCAAGCTACAAAGGATGTCATTCAGCGTGCGAAAGAAATGAAACCTCAACTGCAACATGCCGCTGCATTCACAAATCGGGTGATGGATCGATTGCCGGCTGAACGAGAAAGCATGAGCATTATCTGGCAGCGCGTATTGGAAAATAGTTGGTTTCATAATGCGATGCGATTAGCCTCTCTCGTATTGATTGTATTTTTTATTTGGGAACAAAGACCTACATCCTATCAAATCACAAAACTGATGCCTAGACAAAACTCGGTCTTTCTAAATAGCCTGGCATTCATCAAAAAATATGATGAGAGTCGTAAAACGAATGCACCCGAATCGTGGTATGCTCGGTACTTAAAAGTGAAACAGTCAACTAATCATAATTAAAATATGAAGACGCAAAAATTATTTTCAATTGCTATTGTAATATTTGGTGTTGTTGCACTAACCGCTTGCGAACATCAGGTAGCTGTGAAAACATCCGTGCATGAAGATGGAAGCTTAGATCGTGAGATCCGATTGACATCTGAAGATTCGAAGATTAGCAAGCAAAACTATTTTGGTTGCAGCGAAGAAAACGGATGGGCGCTGATTGTAGATTCTGTTCAAGCTGAATCCAGCCATCCAGATTCCAGTGCAAGCAAAGAGAAAAAGAACACAGTAATTTTTCGGAAGTCGTACGCTTCCATTGCAGAGGCTAATGCAGAAACTTCTTCATCTACCGATACGCTTTTTCATCTGTCCAGTAAGTTCGAAAAACATTTTCGCTGGTTTTATACGATCTACCGCTTTGAAGATACGTACCATCCGATCAATCGCTTTCGCTATCCGATTACTGATTTTCTTACATCTTCTGATTTTCTGTTTATTGAAAATTTGCCTTCCGAAGGCAAACCCATCAGCAAAGCGGATAGCCTGTTTCTAACCAAACTGAACGAGCGCATTTTTGATCATTACTTTACGAGGGCCTATATGGATGAATACTTCAAAATTTTCATGCAGTTGGCAGACCCAACACAGCAACAAAAACTAAAGTCGAGTGAAAAAGCAATTTTTGATGCCTTATTGAGAAAAGATACCAATTTTGATAACAATCCGTTTCCCAAACTTCTTGATAGTCTTGGAATCAAGATTGATATGTCTACTGAGGAATTTAAGCGCTTAGACAAAGGCGTTGAAAGTAAAGTAAATTTTATGAGTTGGGCTTCCGAGGGAAAGTACCTCCATTCCATTAATATGCCAGGCGAAATTGTAAATCACAATGCCGACTCCGTAGCAGGAAATGAATTCTATTGGAAGCCTTCGTATTTGAAATTCGCTTTCAAGGATTACACCCTTTTTGTGGAAACTAAAAAGCAAAACATCTGGGCGTGGATTGTTTCGTTGATTGTAATTGGAGGAGCTGCCTGGGGCTTAAGAAAGAAGTTACAATGATTTCTTCGTCTTTTCACTTCTGATTTTTCGAGGGCCAAACCACAACCAAAATCCAGTGATACTCAAAATCAGCAAACTCAATCCCGTGTAGTTGGTATAAAGTAGTTTGAAGTTGTCACTAATGATCGAGCCATCGTGAATGTGTTCTATCCAATCAGATGGTCGCTTAGCAACCGACAGTGCCTTAGCTGTCTTCCCATCCACCTGCACTTCCCAATAGTTCAGATAAATTACTTTGATTACTCCTTTATCGATACGCACATCCAGCTTCTCAACCTCACTGGAAACGTGAGCAACTGAATCCAATGCGTGATGTGCCGCTGCCACCACTCGATCAAAGCTCACCCATTCAGAAAGATTTGATGACGATCCTTTTTGTGTAGGTGGCTGCAAAGTTGCGTTGTGTTTTTTCCATCCCAATAAAATTCCGGTAAATGCGGTAACGAAAAGAAAAGCAACTGCGGAGATGCCCACCCAATGATGCAGCGATCGAAATTTTCGCAAAGATTGAATAAGAGATTGTAACTTCATAGATCAGACAAAAGACCGATGCCCCTCGCACGAGAAGCATCGGTTATTGTGTTTAAATTTTTATTCGAAGTGTTCCAAAAAAATTTCTTCCAGGAGCAGTAATACCCGAGGAGTATGGTCGATAGCGCTTATCAAATAAATTTTCAACACCTGCATCGAAGGTAAATATTTTATTGATAGTGTATGCGGCCTTTATATGAAAGGTATTCCAAGAGGGAGCGAATGGATTACCGTTCGCATCTTTTGCATACAGGTGAGCATCCGCACGCTCAGTAAGCGCCAGATTTTCATAACTAATTTCACCTTGGTAGCTCATATACGCAGAGAGTTGAAGCGCCTCCGTTTTATAAACCAGTTGAATCGATCCAAACGTTGGGGCTACGTGCGTGGGAGAATAATCCATTCCGGTGGCAATGTCTTTTTCTTTTCCACTTTGAATATTCAGATTCGATGCAAGTTTAAAGTTTTTGGTAATATCCCACAGCAGACCTACCTGAAAGCCACGTACGCTTAACTCACTACTATTTTGCAATGCATATACATCACTCAGCGTGCCATCATAATCAATCTGCGATTGACCGTTGAACGTATACTTACCCCGAACAATTGAATTATTTAGCAACGTGTAAAAGGCAGACACATCTATGGTTAGCCCTTCCGCAATTTTTCCTGCAACTCCCAATTCGGCATTGTATGCTTTCTCCGGTTCTAAATTGGGGTTTGGCACCACGACAGTACCCGGTGTTGAGTCAAATACTTTTCCAATGTCATCTACATTCGGAGCGCGGAAACCGGTCGATAAATTGGAATACAATTTCCAATTCGATGTTGGATTATAGATAATACCTAAACTTCCATTCACAGCTCCATTTTTAAGGGAAGCTTCCGTAAATGGAAAATCAAAATAAGTTAAGTCAAACGGAGCATAGGTGTAAACATACGTATAGCGAGCACTGGCATTAAGGAGCCACTTGGCAGTAAGTTTATAGCGCAAGCTTGCATACGCAGCAGTCGAACTCCACTCTGATCCATTGGGGTAGCGGGTAGATATGCCTGATACTGTTCCGTCAACAATGTTTACGCGCCTTGCGGTTGATCCTACCTGATTGGAAACATATTCAACACCATAAAAAAGATTCGCACGCGGATTTAGTTGTTTGTCAAAATCGATGTTCACTGAAAAAGCTTTTACCGCTTCAAACCGATCTGTTCTACGATTTCTATTTCCACCGGTAAAGTTTCGGTTGTGTCGGCTCTCTTCATACTCTTGATATCCGGCAGTTAATTTGGCCTGATCAAAAAGCGCTGTCGCCTTTACAAAACTGACGTTTAGTGCATGCATCATCCATCTCTGAGGACCATAATACCATTCCGCACTCGTAAACACATTACCGGTTTTTAACAACAAGCGATCGTATCTGGGCACATTCGAAGTTTCAGAAAAATGAAATCCATACGAAACACTCCAATTGTTGTTGGCTTTGAATCGTATCTTTTGCATTACATTAAGTTGATCAAAACCGGTTGATACCTGTACATTGGGATCGGGATTGATCACAGCAATATCATTTCCATTCCCGTCACGCACTTGGTAATTGGATCGCGTGTATTCGATTGGGCCATCACTTCCCATTCGCAAGTCTCCATAAAATCCTTTTGTGATGCTGGTGGTAAACGCCCACTTCTTAAGGCCGACCATAAAATCTAAATGGCCGGTTCTCTCCTCGTTTGCCGATGAAAAGCGAGTAAATACATTTCCGGTTAGCTTTACTTTATTGTCCGTTGACATTCGTGGATTCAAAGTATGAAAATCCATCACTCCACCAATGGCATCGCTGCCATAGATGACTGATCCCGGACCAAAAATTACTTCCGTTTCTTCAATGGCATTCGCATCGAGCGAAATGACATTCTGTAAATTGCCACTACGAAAGATGGCGTTGTTCATGCGAACACCATCTACTACAAGCAGAACACGGTTGGTGGAGAAACCCCGAATCATCGGACTACCACCGCCCAATTGACTTTTCTGAATAAACACCTGATTGGAGAGACCCAGTAAATCAGCAGCGGTTTGCGGGTTTTGAAACTGAATCTGTTGTGCGCCTACTTTGGTAATACGGCTGGAAACTTCGCGCAAATTTTGTTCCCACCGATTGGCAGATATAACCACTTCGTTCAAATAAGAAATTTTTGTGGTGTCGTTTACCTCTTGGGCAAAGGAGGGTGAAAAGAATAAGTATAATAGAATGATCGTATAGAATGATTTCATCACTTATAAGTTTATTATGAAAATAACGACAACGCGAATCAGCCCGGTTGCGCAGATATGCCAAACCAGATTGATCAATTGTCGATTCGAATAAGAAAAAGTGCGATCAGCCTCGAGGTGGTGGAGCGTCAATCATTAGATCAAATTCTTTGGATGACTTTGTGTATTCAGTGTTGAGAAAAGAGGGAGTAAAGGGATGAAGGAATTCAAAAGACTGTGGCACAACAAAAACCAAGGCTAGAAACTGTACTACTTCGGATGGAACCGGTTTTTTGTCGTTAGTAGAACGTTTGATCATCTCGTCCAACATAGAGAGCAAGCTGTCTTCATGTTCATCATGTAATGCGAAGAGAATGTATGCGTTATCAGCCTTCACTACTTTGGCGATGTCGTACATTTTGCCGGATAGTTCAATTTCATTTTCTTCTGAATCTATCTTTTTGAATTCAGCAGCTGATATCACAATTTTCTCCAATTTTTCTTCAGGAAGAGTTGCTAAAGCCGCACGCATTTCTTTGCGGATGGCCAATAAGCGCGAACCAAAATAAGCATAGAAGCCTACGAATTGCGAGGTAAGCACGATTAAGAAACCTATGGCAACGATTCGCTTCATCATCAGTAGGGCAATCTAATATAAATTCGGAAATAAGAAGCTTGTTTTTTGATGGGTGACTCATTCCAATTAAAATCAACTTTGTGATTTTGTGTCTTTGTGGCGAAAAGAAAAATTCCGCCTGTTAAAACATATCTAAAACCAACCGCAATTCCTCTAAAATTCATAACTTTCAAAAAGCCATCACATGACCGAACTATTTCTGACCGATCGACTGAAGCAACTCTTACCGCTTTACAAAAACTTCTTAGAAAAGGAAGTGTATCCCATCGAGTTGGGCATTATCACAAAGCCATTTAAGCAATCGCTTTCCATTATAAAAGACTTGCGTCAAAAGGCGAAGGCACAAAAACTATTTGCGCCACACTTGTCGCCCGATGAAGGTGGCGTAGGCCTCAACTTGATGGAGTTCGCGCAAGTCAGTGAGGTGCTCGGCACATCACCACTCGGTCATTTAATCTTCAACTGCAACGCACCTGATATCGGCAACATGGAGTTAATGCATCAGTTTGCCCCTGCCGATTTGAAGAAGAAATATTTGCATCCTCTGATGAATGGCGAAATCCGTTCGTGCTTTGCCATGACGGAGCCTGAGTTTGCCGGATCAAACCCGGTGAACATGGCAACCATAGCCATTCGCGAAGGCGATCAGTATATTATCAACGGACACAAATGGTTTACCACAGCTGCTGATGGCGCTCACTTCACCATTGTAATGGCGGTAACAGATGCCGTGAATTCAAATCCTTATTTACGAGCCAGTATGATTCTCGTTCCGCTGGATAATCCCGGCTTCAAACTGGAGCGTAACATTTCCATCATGGGCGAAGCTGGAGAAGATTATTTTAGCCACGCGGAAGTTCGGTTTACCAATTGCAAAGTACCCGTGACGAATATAATTGGTGAAGAAGGACAAGGATTTGCACTTGCACAAGTGCGATTGGGTCCAGGGCGTATTCATCATTGCATGCGATGGATCGGAATCTGCGAACGTGCTTTTGATCTGATGTGTACCCGCGCTGCTACACGTAAACTGAGTGACAGCCGTTATTTGGGTCAGCAACAAATTATTCAGGCATGGATAGCCGAATGCAGGGCTAACATCAATGCAGCCCGACTGATGGTTCTACACACGGCATATTCAATGGAGAAGAATGGAGCCAAAGCTGCGAAAGAAGAAATCTCTACTATTAAATTTTTCGTGGCCGATGTTCTGATGAAAACATTGGATAAGGCCATTCAGGTGCATGGTGCGTTGGGCATCACCGATGATACATTGTTATCATTTTGGTACCGGCACGAGCGAGGTGCGCGCATCTACGATGGCCCCGATGAAGTGCATAAAGTGTCGTTGGCGAAATCGATATTGAAGGGGTATGGTATGGGTATTTCAGATTAACCCTTTAGTTCGTTAAATTTAGAATTGACTAATTTTGTACTATGGAGAAAATCACAATCGCAATCCCGGATGAAGCTGGTTTAGATTCTAATCAAGCTGTTAAATTTCTTGCTTCTAAATTATATGAAGCAGGAAAACTTTCACTAGGTCAAGCGGCTAAAATGGCCGGCTTGTCAAAATCAGCTTTTGCTGAAATTTTAGGCGACTATGGTGTATCGTTGATTAATCATCCGATTAGTGAAATGGCAGACGATGCATCAAGAATATAGTGTCACCATTGCTGACACTAGTTGTCTTATTTTACTTGATAAGATTGGGGAATTGCATATGCTTAAAAGAGTATTTGGCACTGTTCAGGTAACAGAAGAAATCGCCAAAGAATTCAATAAGCCCCTTCCTTCTTGGATAAATATTGTTGCGGTAACCAACAAACAATATGTACAATTAATTCAACTAGAAGTTGACTTAGGCGAAGCGAGTGCAATTGCTTATGCCGTTGAAAGCAATATTATTCTTCTGATTTTAGATGATTGGAGAGCAAGGCGCTTAGCTTCAAAATTGAACCTTAAATTCACAGGCACTCTTGGGATATTATTAAAAGCTAAAGAACTAAAATTAATTGAACGAATTTCTCCAACTCTCGATAAAATTCAAAAAACGAACTTTAGGTTTTCTGATAAAGTTTTAAAAGAGATACTCACACTCGCTGGTGAAAATTAACAAACAACCATGCTCGATCAACCCGCTCACATCCGCCAAGGCGAAGAGTTAAACACCGAAAACTTAATCGCTTTTCTGAAGGCGAAAGGGCTTGCCAGCGAAATCACCATTCAGCAATTTCCAAGCGGCTATTCCAATCTTACCTATCTCATCCAAACCAGTCAGGAAGATTTTATTCTTCGCAGACCTCCATTCGGTGCCAACATCAAGTCGGCTCACGACATGGAGCGCGAATACAATGTGCTCTCTCTTTTACAAAAAGCGGGATTTACCAAAGTGCCGGAGCCGGTTCTCTTTTGCGAAGAGGAAGATGTTATCGGAGCAAAGTTTTATCTAATGAAAAGAGTGCGTGGTGTGATTCTACGCAACCGCGTTCCCAAGGGCATGACGATCGATGCGCCTACGTTCCATCAACTTTCACGATCAGCCATTGACCAACTGGTGCAACTGCATCAGCTCGATGTTCAAAAAACCGGATTACATCAGTTAGGTAAACCCGATGGCTATGTACAGCGACAAGTTGAAGGATGGACCAAGCGCTATTTTAATGCGCAAACGGATGACATCTCAGCTATGAATGAAACTGCGGAGTGGATGCAAAAGAATATTCCGCAATCAACGCGCGTCAGCTTCATTCACAACGATTACAAATACGATAACCTCGTACTGAATGCCGATCACCTTACCGAAATCAAAGCTATTCTTGATTGGGAAATGGCGACCGTGGGCGATCCATTGATGGATTTGGGAACTTCGTTGGCTTACTGGGCAGAGGCGAATGATGCTGATGCACTCAAGCCTTTCAATCTCACCTGGATGCCGGGCAACATGACGCGTAACGAAATGGCTCAATATTATTCTGAGAAGTCGAATACACCGATTGATGACATCGTATTTTATTATGCCTTTGGTTCATTTAAAGTAGCTGTTATCTGCCAACAGATTTACCATCGCTACAAACAAGGCCACACCCAAGATCCCCGTTTTGCTTCGCTCCTATTCGTGATCAAAGCCTGTGCAGAGAATGCGAGGAAAGCAATATTTAATTCGTTAATTTGATAATTCGTTGATGAGTTAATTATCGAATTAGCATATCATCGAATTAACGAATTAAGATATGATATCAATCAAAAATGTTCTCATCCTCGGTGCCGGTACGTTGGGTAGCCGCATTGGATTACAAGCTGCTATTTCAGGCTATCAGGTTACCGTGTACGACATCCACGAAAGTGCTTTGCAACAATCACAAAAAGTGATGGAGAAAGTATTGCGTTATGCGGTGAAGATGGGCATGGTCAATGAAGAAGCGAAGCCCGAAATCTTAGCCCGTATTCAATTTACTACCGACCCCAATCGCGCTGTTGCCGATGCAGACATCATCAGCGAAAGCGTAACGGAAGAAGTATCGATCAAAGAAAAAGTGTGGAAACAATTTGGCGAGTTGGCTCCGGCAAAAACTATTTTCACTACTAACACTTCGTATCTATTGCCCTCGCAGTTTGCTCATATTTCCGGTCGGCCGGAAAAGTTTTGTGCTTTTCATTTTCATGATGTGTTTACCGCCCGTGTGGTAGATATTATGCCACACCCAACTACTTCTGAAGAGCTTATTCCAATCTTGCAAGATTTCGGTAAGAAACTCAATCAAGTGCCCGTGTTGGTGAAAAAAGAATCGCCCGGTTATATTTTTAATTTTATGCTGATGGCGTTGATCGGTGCGGCCGGCAAATTAAAAACGCACGACATCGGATCGATCGAAGATATTGACAAATCGTGGATGGTTAATTTTAACATGCCGATGGGTCCATTCGGGATCTTGGATAACATTGGCTTGGAAACAGCCTGGCACGTAACCAAAGATCGGCCGGATAGTGCATCCAAAGCTTTTGCCGCTTTACTAAAGACGTATGTCGATCAAGGTAAACTCGGTGAGAAATCCGGAGAAGGTTTTTACAAACATCCGAATCCGGCCTATAAAAACAGTGACTTTTTATTGTCCTGACCGTATACAACCACTGATTTCATTTTAGAAAATTGATGATGAAAACTGTTTCGTTGATTATTTTTTGGTCGGTGATGTTGTATTCCTGCAAGGAGGTTTCGTTTACCGAAGCACAACCCAGAGGTGTAGCGCCTTTAAAGGAAGTTCCGCCTGCATTGCGCGGTGTGTATCAAACTTTCGATAAAACAACTGGAGAATTTTCTGACACACTGATTGTTGAATCGTGGGGATATCATTTCAAAGATAAGAACGACAAAGACTGGTTGAATCGAGGTACTATCAGCGATACCCTCGTGATCAAATTTTATCAAAACTATTACTTCGTCAACTTTAAGTCAGAAGGACAATGGGTGTTGCGCTTGGTGCAACAAGAGCCATCAGGAGCGATTCGTTTTATGTCGATTGATTTGAAAGACGAGCTGAAACGCAAAGAGATACTTAAGAAGCTCGGCAAAAAACTTATCATCAAAGAAATCAAGCGCAAAGACGATACATTCTATCAAATTAATCCTTCGCCCGAGCAATTGATGGCGCTCATCAAAGAAGGCTTTTTTACCGGTGAACGGTTGAACAAAGTGAAATAAAAAATCCCCGCTACTCTTCCAGCAGCAGGGATTTTATTAGCCACATTACTTAGTTTTTCTTTTTCTTAAATAACTGCAGCTTATTTAAAACATCCTTCACCGCATCGGCTTTGGTGGTGTCTTTTCCCTTGGTAGTATCACTCTTTGATTTGCCGCCCAATATATTATTGACAATATCTTTAGCTGGAGTATTTTTGGTTAAATCCTGCAACGCCTCTTTCCCTTTTTCTTTTGCCACATTGGTAACCGCCTCTTTGGCTTGTTGTTTTTGTTCTTGTGTATTTAGTGCAAACTTAGGAGATGTCATCGTACCACCCAACGTGATCGGTAATGTAACTTCGGAATTAGCCGCAGCGCCAGGAGTTAAAAAGCTGTTGAGTTGAGATCCTAACTGGCCTGCGGGCACTGTCATCTTCAAAGTGTAATCAATCGACTTATCTAAACCGGTGCTTCCGCTAATGGTGGTAGCATAGTTTCCTACCTTCACATTAAAGGGTTTTACACTCAGTCGCCCATCGGTGATCGATGCAGACATCAGCACATCCTTCAACGATACGTTATCCGTGTTATTCAATTTGGTGAGAGAAGTAAGCCCGGAAACTAAATTCGATTTTGTAAGAACCGCTTCTGCAATTTTGATCAGACCCGATCCGCTCACGGTATTCATTTTCGGCATCATATCCTGACCCAGTTCACCATTGATTTTAAAATCAGTTCCAAATTTGCCATTAACAAATCCGGCAATCGGTGCATAGGTTTTGATGATCGAGAACGAAGCAGCCGCTTGTTGAATGGCGAGGTTTTCAATTTTCAACGCCATATCATATTTCGGATGATTAACATCTTTGGTGTTGTAAGAACCATTCACAGCAAATGTTCCACCCAGCATATTAAAATTAACACCACTCAAATTAGCCACACCATCTTTCACAATTACATCGCCCAACGCATTGGTAATGGTGTAGTCCATCATCTTCACCGTTTTAATATCAGAGTGAAGCACAAAGTCGATGTTAGCGGGAATCGGAATCACGCCATACGAAACTGTATCTTTTTTAGCCGGCTCTTCCGATGGAGTCATAAACTCATTTAAGTCGAGCAACGAAGATCGGAAGTTGACATTTCCTTTGATCGTCTCTTTGCCAAATACAAAACCAATATAGTTGGTGATAGCGCCATCTGTACTAAAATCGCTGCGACCAATAGTTCCATTCGTATTTTTCAATTCAATTTTTTGTGGATTGAATACGGCTTCGGCTTGAGCGATCGTAACAGCATACGGAAGTGTTTTTGATTGGAAGCTGAAATCTTTCAATGAAGCCGAACCGCTCGTTGGTAACTTATCGTAATGCTTCGCGGTCACGTCTGAATATTTTCCTTTCGTTTCAATATTGGCTTTTACTTTTCCGGTCAGGGTCATGCCTTCCACCGGGAAAATCTTCATCATCTTTTCAATATCAATACCACCTTTAGCTTTTAAAGCCCACGTGATGTCTTCCAGATTTTGCAATAACAACTCGCCACTGAATTTCTCTCCTTCCATGGTCATGTTAAAATCTTTTACGGCAATGGTGGTTTCAGCCATTTTACCCGAAGTGTTTTTGATGGTGGACGCAAAGTGCAGATCTTCCAATGGAAGCGGAACCTGAGAAGCTTTTACAAACCCATTGTTCAATGACATGGCTACATCCATTGCTGGAATGATTTTTCGAATACTGTCGTACACACCATTCGCCTTCGCATCGATGGCATAGGTTCCCTTCATCTCCAAGCCTTGCATCGGGAACATTTTATTCAACTCCGCCAGATTTAATTTGGCTTTCAAATCTGCATTCATCTTAAAGTCCTTCAGATTTTCAATCAACAACTTTGCGTCCACCGGATTCGAACCAAAATCAAGGTGAAGTTTTTTCAGATCAACTAAAGTGTTTTCAATCACACCCGTTTTGTTGTCCACTGTCAAATCCATAGCAATGTTATTCACCGCGGTAGGCAAATCAGGATATTTGAACATACCGTCTTTTACATTCATCGTAAGATTAAAGGCAGGCATTTGTTTTTCAGAATAAGTGCCTTTCACAAAACCATTAAATGCTAACTCACCTTTCGTTTCAATTTTACCAAAATCCTTGGTGTACATACCGGGTACCAGAGAAAGCAAACTCTTGAAGGAATTAGCAGGACTCTTGAATGACAAGTCCATATCATACGAACTGGTGTTCAACTTCACCCACCCTTCGGCACTCATGGCAAAGTCATTCAGCTTCGATACGTTTTCTTTAAAGGTATATTTGGTATACGCCTCGCTGATGCCAATCGTAGCCTCGATTTCGGCATGTTTGTTCGTGAGATATTCTGTGCCTCCGTAGGCTACTGTTAAAGAGTCTGCGGAAGTTTTTGTCTTTAAATCAAAAGCCTGATCGTTGAAATTTCCACTGCCGCTATGGTTCAGATTTTTCAATGCCATATAGTATGGCATGGTAGCGTCATCATAGATCAATTCGCCTTCTACAATTTCCCAATGGTCAATACCAAAAGAAAACTGACTAGGCTCTTCCGGTTGTTGCTTTACCGTGTCAGCAGATGGAATAGCAATGTCATAATTGGCACGCCCATCTTTCAATACTTTTACATTGATGCTGGGACGAACCAAAGTGATACCCTTGATGCGAAGCTGATCGCCAAACAATACATCGGCCAGATTGATTTCAACATCAAAGCGTTCTACCCTAAACAAATGCACGCCTTCAAATGGTGCACGGTTAAACACTCCCAGTTTCTGCACCTCGACAGTGATGTTGGGGAAATTCCGGAATATGGTCAAGCTGAAATCGTTGGCATCAAAAACCACATCGGCATTCACGCTCTTGGCCAATTCTTTATCGATGGCTGCTTTGATATCGTCTTTAAAAACGCGGGGCAATATCATGGCTGCTGCCACAAGTACAATTAAAAAAATACCTACACCAATGGAGATTTTCTTCAGAAGCTTCATCTTATAATCGTTTTTTTTATTTTTCGTTTGTTATTTCAACCGTCCTCACTCTGACTACTTTTAAATCAATAGCTGAGGAAGATCATTTAAATCTTGGGTATACAATCAGCCTTGCTTGACGATTGATGTTATCCAAAAATTTGCACTGAACTTTAAGCCTCAAAGTTACGGAATAGAAAGCATTCGATGCAGCTAACAACGACTGATAACCGACAGGTGGTATGAAGTTTTAGTTAAAAGTATTTGAGCATCATATCTATCATCCATTTCAATCGTGGACGGAAAGGTGGATACATCATACTCATAGACGAAAACCGTGTCAATTGCTTTAAAACAGATTTCTGGTTTGAGAACTCCAGAAACCCAGCATGCCCGTGCGATTTACCGATGCCGCTGTTGTTTACACCACCAAAGGGCAGATTGGCATGGGTAAACTGAATGACACACTCATTAATGCAGGCTGTTCCTGCCGAAGTAGAACTCAATACTTTTTTCTGGAAAGATGAACGCTCGCTGAATACATACAATGCCAATGGCTTCTGCCTACTGTTGATCAAATCGATCACTTCTTCTTCGCTGCGGTAAGTAACAATCGGCAAAACCGGGCCGAATATCTCTTCTTCCATCAATTTGGATTGGAGTGATACATTGGAGAGTAGCACCGGATGAATAAATAAAGTATTTTCATTAACAGGGCCACTAAATTCTACTTTGGCTCCATCCGAAATGGCATTCTCCACCATTTGATTCAATCGCTTAAAGTGCTTTTGACTGACAATACGGGAGTAACTCATCGAATCTTCATTGAGTTTTCCCGCTTCGCCAAACATTTCAACTACCTGTTTTTTTAGGCTGGCAATGAAATCATCTTTTACGCGCTCGTGCACAAGAATATAATCCGGGGCAATGCAGGTCTGCCCATTATTTAAAAATTTTCCAAAGGCGATTCGCTTTGCTGCAGTTGAAATAAGTGCTGTTTCATCAATAATGGTTGGCGATTTTCCGCCCAGTTCGAGTGTAACCGAAGTGAGATTTTCGGCTGCTGCACGCATGATAATTTTGCCCACAGCCGGACTTCCTGTAAAGAATATATGATCAAATGGAAGTTGGAGTAATTCGGTAGAAACTTGTTGATCGCCCTCAAAAACTTTTACGATATCCTCCTCAAAAAATTCGTTTGTTAACTCCGCTATTAGTTGAGAGGTAGCCGGAGTCATTTCAGAAGGTTTGATGATAGCTGTATTGCCTGCTGCCAAACACGAAACCAACGGGCCAAAACAAAGGCTAAACGGGTAGTTCCAGGGGGCTATGATTAGGCACACCCCTTTTGGCTCAAATTTAATTTCCGATCGGGTGCCCAAGTAAGTAATTGGTGCGTCTATTTTCTTGGGTTTTGTCCATTCGTCTAAATGCTCGAGTGTGTGCCGGATTTCATTGACGATCGGATAAATTTCTGAGAGGTCTACTTCAATAAATGATTTCTTTAAATCTTGATGCACCGCTGCCTGAATCCTGTCTCGCTTGCTTAGAATAAATTCGCCCAATTCTTTCAGGCGTTCCTTGCGTTCTTTTAAGGACTCAAGCCGCATGGCAAGGCTCTTTACTTTTTGCGCTTCAAATACTGATGAAATCGATGAAGCTTGGTTAGTTGAAACACTCATTATTAAGCCGTTTTGCCCAAGTTATCTAAAATTTTATCTCATTTTTAAAAGAATTTCGCAGATTCGTTGACCAATATTATCAAATTGTTAATTTTATATTAATAAAGTTAATATTTAGATAATAATGCGGGTTCTGGTAGTCATCTTCTTCCTTTGTGCAAGCTTGTCTTCGCAGGCTCAGGGAAGCATTTTATCGGCTTTGCTCGAAACAACAGCGCAATCTTCGAAAGAAACCATTCAAAAAGAGATGAATGGATTTATACTAGCCCTTCAGGAAAAGAAAAACGATACAAA
>JABFSO010000108.1 GCA_013140555.1 Cyclobacteriaceae bacterium
ATCCACATCATCCTTAAAAATAATCTTTGAGTTTTGAGGATATAGATCGACATGCTCTTCATGGAGTGAATCTATGTACTTCCAATAAATGGTATCTGTTGCTATTCTCTTGTCTGTTTTAAGACGTGGATTGTAACTGGCACTAAACTGTCCATATAATGTGTTTGTCAACAATACACAATAGAATAAAATCTGAAATCGCATGATCATTTAAAGAGTCGGCTTTAATGGTGCGGCTAACAATCCCAAGTGTGCGGAAGTTACTTCCATGCAATGGGAAATAAAAATCTGAACTATAATTTTATCCGTGCCTAACAATAACAGCAACCAGTGAACTACCTAAGAAGAAATTCAATTCTTCACCAATCCATTTTCGGCCAACCAGTTTCGACACCAATCGAACCATTTACTTTTACTATTGGGGTTTTCCAATCCGAAACCGTGACCTCCATCTTGAAAAATATGCAATTCGGTTTTTACTTTCATGCGGAGCAGTGCTTCATGAAAAAGCAGACTGTGCTGCACCAGAATGCGCGCATCGTCTGCGGCATGAACCAAAAAAGTGGGTGGTGTTTGTGCTGTCACCTGCTTCTCATTACTATAATAATCGCGCGCTGCTTCGGAAGGATCTCGGCCTAGCAGGTTCACCATCGTGCGCGTCTTCTGTAAGGGACTAAACGAAATAACCGGATAAATAAGAACCATAAAATCCGGGCGCAGACTGATGTTCTCTTTATTCTCAATAAAAGCTTTATCAAAGTGTGTTCCTGCTGTCGAGGCGAGATGACCACCGGCTGAAAGACCTACAACACCTATCCTACGAGGATCAATATTCCATTCGGAGGCTCGCTTGCGCAGCAACTGTATAGCTCTTTGTACATCTTGTATCGGCCCGATGGATTTATCAATCATGATGGTGTCGTTGGGAAGTCGATATTTCAACACAAATGCCGTAACTCCTATTTTGTTAAACTCGCGGGCAACTTCCTCTCCTTCTTCGGGGGTTACTATCAACTGATAACCGCCACCGGGACAAATAATGACTGCAGTGCCATTGGAAGTTTTCTTCTTTGGAAAAAATGGTATCAGCTCCGGTATCGACACATGGCTCACGTAGCCATTGTCATTGACTTGTTCCACATACGGTACAGTAGCCTGTTTTGAATTAGGAATAGGCCCCGTATAAAGCGGAATATTTTTGACCTGTGCATACGAGCATAGTGGCAGCAGTAGCGTCAACAGTAGTGAAGACGCAAATTTAACACTCATCGGTAAAAGGGCTATAAGATTTTAGATGCTTTTAAATGCTTCACCCAAGCTTCATATCCTGTTTGGTTCAGATGAAGACCATCCGGTTCGGCATATTTCTCATCCAGCTTTCCATTCTTATCTTTCAATACCGCACTTAAATCGACATAGGTAAACATTCTTTCTTTCGCACTTCGTTTTAGTTCGGTGTTCACCAAAACAGATTGCGCAATCTTATTGTATGCATCAGGGTATTCATTTTTTACACGGTCGTTGGTAGGTAAAATACTGTGCACATAGATTTTTGTTTCCGGTGATTTAGCTTTTACGCGCTCGATGATGGTAAAAATATTCTTCACAATGATTGACACGGGAATGTCCTGGGAGATATCATTGATACCAATCTCTATCAGAAGTTTGTGCGGGCGACTGATGATAACATCGTCTACGCGATCTAACACACCAAATGTATTATCACCGGCAATTCCCCGATTAACGATTCTGGAATCCCCTAAAAGTTTCTGCCAATCTCCATACTCTGCAATACTGTTTCCTAAAATAACTATACTTTCTTTTTGTATAGGCTCGCTTTTAAATAATATCAATCGTTTTTGGTAATAATCGCGGGCATATCGAATGGTGTCGTAGCGCTTAGTTTGCGCCTCTGCCACGAAACCGATTAAACATACAAGAGATACCAACAGAACTTTTCTCATCGTAATTAGTTTTTTTTGAATCACATCAATCGATGTAAAACTACCTACGCGTTATGAAGAGAAATGTGCAGAAATTCTCAATTTGTCATTCTTTTCTGAAGCTGCCGGGTTGCACTCCATAAGCTGATTTGAAGGCGCGACAGAAGGCGCTCACATTTTCAAATCCACACATCCAGGTAATATCATGAATGGGTGTTGAAGTTTGTTTCAACAGTCGGGCGGCATTGGCCAGTCGGATTTGAGTGAGGTATTGGTGTGGTGTTACGGTGTAAACCGTTTTAAATTGCCGAATCATCTGCGGAACGGATAGACAAGCCGCACTACTGATGTCCGACAGGTTCGGCTTCTCCATAAAATTTGAGTGCAAAAAGTCTTTGACGATGCAAATGCGCTTATAAACTTCTTTCCGTGTGCTCGGTTTTACCGCATCTATTCCGTCTGCGCGAAACAACTCTTTCTTGTGAAAGCGAATCAGGTCGTTTAGCAAAAACACCAAATGCTCATTCACTCGGTCAGTTTCATATCCGTGTTCTTCCAACGAATGGATCAAGTTCTGCAATCTCCCTTGCATGGAAGAATCTGCTGCGTAAAGGGTTTGAAAAAATTCAAGCGATTTGTTTCCCGTTTCAAACGGATTATCCAAAAGGCAATTCTCACTATGCGTGGCATCGCGAAAAACGGATGAAGCAAATTCTTTCATAAAGAAAATCGATAACACCCTGGTTTCTTCAGGCGTATCGACAGTACAAGAATATTCCTGATCATCGTTCAGGATCAGAAATTGCCCCGGCCTTATCGCCATGTGATTATTACCGATTCCATACCACTCTTCACCCCTCAGCACGGTTTTTATAGAGAGGCATCCCACATGGCGGGCACAGTGACTTTGACTCGCTTTCGCGTTGAAAATGATATTGTGCTTTTTGAATTTTTCGAAATGGCGTTGCTCATCAAATCCGGAGATAGCATGATTCGGTAAACTGGTAAAGTACATGATCAAATTAGTTGATGACCTGATTCTAAAGGAGAATAACGCAATTAAAGGATTAACCGTCAAATTATTCAAGCATCCTTTTTGTTTTAATTAAACAGCAGAACATCATAACATTTTCATTTTCCTTTCAAACTGCACCAGTGTAATTCTGTCTTGTCGTTTAGTATATCACCCAAGGACTACTTTTGTTTTCATGTCTACCTTTAAATAGTTTGTGGAACAATTAAAAATTCGATGCTTAGTCGCTGCCTACGTAGAGCCGGGTAGTTTTGAGTTGATGAAAGTTAGAGAGCATGCAAGTAAACACCCGCTCCAGACGAGGCGCTCACCGTTTATCTTATTAACCCAGCTCTGTTTTTTGGGTGAAAAACAACCACAAAAGCAAAGGCCACGTACACGAGGCCATCATTTGCCATTTTTCCTTATTTAGAATGATTACATCTTACGGGATGGTCGACTCCTAATTCTGGGCGCTCGATTCCTAATTCTGGATGGTCGACTCCTACTTGTGGGCGCTCGATTCCTAATTCTGGGTGCTCGATTCCTAATTCTGGGTGCTCGACTCTTAATTCTGGGCGCTCGACTCCTAATTGTCCGCGCTCCATTCCTAATTGTGGGCGGTCCATTCCTAATTCTTCGCGCTCCATATCAAATTGTGGGAGGGCAAAAACAAATTGTGGGCGCTCCATTCCTAATTGTGGGTGGTCAAATCTAACTTCCGAGTGGCTGATTGTTTATATATCGTTAGTGATTTAACGAAATAAAACGAAATAGAGAATCTGAACCTTCCTAAAATTACTTGACACTTTTGAGGGTAGTTACTAAAAGTGTTTTACAGGGTTTGAAGTATAACCCTGATTCAATGTTACAAATGTTTTCGTTCTCCCTAAAAGAGTAGGACGGTTTTAATTGCTATTCCTCAATCGGGTTTACAATTTGAGTTGCTATTCCTGTAATGGCATGACACATTCTGCTATTGTTCCGGTATTGGCATGACAATGATGAATGGTAATCCTAAAACAGGTTAACAGCATTTGGTACTGTTCCTAAACCACCTGACAGGGGGTGCCTTATTTCTCATTTGATTCTAGCCAATGTTGATGTTCTTCACCAACATTTAAATTAGTTTTTTCGCACAAAAGCAATCATCGCCTAATGGGCCTTCACTCTTATCTCGTCCGCTTACCTAGTTCATCGTGTTTGTTGGTGAAGAACACAAAGGCGAGGGAATTGTCTTGCGTATGACAATTCTATTCTTACTTCGATTTTAAGGAACGAACTCATTTACATTTGTGCTATACGTAAAAATATACTCCATCCACTTACTCAATCATCAACAACTATGAAAAAAGCTTTCTACTTACTTGTATTACTGTACAG
>JABFSO010000466.1 GCA_013140555.1 Cyclobacteriaceae bacterium
CCATTATTCTTACGATCCAAACAAACAGTCCGAACCCAATTAGTAGGCCTAATAAAATTACGATGATTATTTTCTTCATTGCTCTCGTTTAGTAGATATTTCCATGTTGATGTTCTTCAACCTACATTCAGTTGATCGCCTAATCTTAGCACGCAAAATAAATCTGAATAACTATTGTATTGTCACGTTTCCATCGAATCCAGCCTTCCAGTTTGTTTTGTGTTTTTATCTTCATCCAGTCACCCTTCATTTCTATTTTTTCTGCGCTTTCTATTTTATTCCTTTCGTGATTATCATAGTAAACATCTTTAGCATGATCCGAAGGCTCTAGTTTTAATGGGTTTTGGCTTCGATCGAAGCTTAAGCCCAACGAGGTCCATTCATCCACATATTGCATGACAGTTTTGAACTTAAATAAGCTATCTGATTTCTTAATAAATCCTGTCTCGTTCGTGGTTTGATCAATCACTACTTCATAGAACTGACTGGTTACTCTTACACAATCAAAAATTAACCTAAAATAATCAGGATTGTTACCAAAGTATCTGGGCAAAAACGGGTTTGGCTGATTATTTAGTGAATACAGTTTACCGCCCATTTTAGTAGTTACATCGCTCACCGTTACACGGATTACTACTTTTGTTTTGCCTTTAACATTATATATAATAATATCCTTCCCGAAATAATTTTGTTCCAGATCCAATTCAACCATTCCAATCCCCAGTATCTTTCCATCTTCATTAAAATAGGAAGCCTCGGTATCATTTACATCACTCTTCTGCGCACTGCTGATGGTTATTACGAAGAACGTTATGATTACTACACTAATTAATTTCCGTTTCATTGATGTTGTTTTAAAGTACTTCGTCTTTGTTGGTGCGGAACACGAGGTGTGAATGTGGGCAGGGTTGCTTTTCAGTTTTTCTTTAACGCCTCATTAAGTTTGATTAAGTATTCTTCGCGCTTTAATTTCTTATCGTCTAATTTATCAAACTCGTCAGCAAGAGCTGGGTTCATTTTCCGAATGAACTTCGACACAAAGTTTACGGTTCCGTCTCGGTATTTTCCTTCATCATCAACAATCACCAAGTGGCCCGGAACAGCCATCGCGCTTAAGCCAACTCCGTGGGTTTCGTAATTAAAAAAAGAGTATCTGCCCACATAATCTGCTTTACAATACCCTCCCATGCGCAATCCTTTCAGATACACATTTTTGCCATCGCAGAAACCAAATACTTTACCCACTTTCGATCCGTCTTTCATTTCAAAGCCGAAGGGGCTACCGCCTCGTATCGTACTTTTCTCTTCTACTATAAACTCGGCAGTAATAGACGGGGCATTATTGATAAACTCCTCGTATGTTTTATAAATCCCTTTCTTCCACTCCTTTGTTTCATAAATTTTGGTTTGTGCCATCAACCCGATTGGCAACAAGGCTATCCAGAGGGAAATTAGTTTTTTCATTTTGTTGTGGTTTGGAGAGTTTAATATGAAGTTATTTTCTATTTGCTAAGGCAGCGTTCTTTTAAATCAGCCGACATTGCTGATGGTGTTTACAAAATTACCAAACAATTTCCTCCGTGTATTCTTTCTCTTGATAATCCTGAAAGTCTCTCAATTTCTTAAACTGTAGTGTTGCAACTTCTAATATCCAGATGGCTGCATTTGGCGCCCATGGGTTAATTAACATTTCTACGGTCTGTTGGTCAAGCGTTCGAATGGCATGAATCCAGCGCAGATCTTCATTGTTCATTCTCACCGTCTTTCCATTTCTCCAGATTGTTAGGTGCTCTCCGGCAATGATTGCCCATTCATTATTTTTACTGATGACTCCGCAAGTCGGATCACCATAGAAGTCGTCATGAACCAGTTCCTCTCCTATTCTCTTATCAATTAAATAGGCGTCTTCATAAATATGCCCGATGAAATATTTATCAGTTTCATCCAGTATCGCCATGCCGGGGTAATTCTTTTTCATTTTGCTTAGGATATTCCTTACAGATCTTGCCAAACAAGCACTACCTATTTTTCTTTCTATTGCTTCTTTCTATTTTTCCTTTCTTCAATCTTATCCATTATAAATACAATTAGCTTTACGATTTTATCGAATAGAATAATAAAAGCTAAGGCTATCAGGATAATTAAGAAACCCGGTCCCCGGTGGCCTCCGAGGAAAGCCAAAGAATAAAAGAGGTAGTTCATTAGCTTTACGTTTAACTCAATATACCGTGTATTCCCATTTTCATTCTTGTTAAAACTTTTACGAAGAAATCAATTTAGCTATTTATTACTTTTTTCAATTGATTTAAGTTCATCGGTTAGTTTCATCAATTCCTTGTTATTGGAATTCTTACTCAACGCATCTAGTATAGTCATTTTAATTGATTCCGTGAATAGCTCATACTCTTCTGACCCAAAAGGAAAATAACAACTATCGCAAGTTGCTAAATGAGAACCAGGGTACTTCTTTATAAATGAAGGTTTTAAGAAAGGTAGTGATTGCCTCAGATCACTTTTGGCTGAATCAATTTGCCCCAAGGCAAAGTACGCATTCGCTCGATGATAAATTTCATATTCAGTTGCTTTAATCGAATGTGCCTTGTTATAGTAATTAATTGCACTTCGATATTCTTTCTTCTCAAATTGCAGTCTTCCGAAATTATAATTAGCTGCCCAATATTCATTTTCAAATTCCTCTTTATTCTTACTTAAATCAAGCAGACGAAGAAGCATCTCCTCCTCCATCTTTAAGTCATTTAATTCTTTCGCACATAAAGCAATTCGTAGGATTGCCTGTAAACTGTCATTTACCCCTATTTCGATTGATTTTTTATAATCTATCAATGCGTTTTCAAATTGGTCGTCACCTTTATAAGCATCTCCGCGATTGTAGTAACAACCCGCAGCATCCGGCTTCCAATCTATTACTTTGCTATAATACTTTATAGCAGCTTTATAGTCGCCTGTTAGAAATAATGCAATGTCTGCTTTCTTTCGGTAATGACCAATCAAAACTTGTTTACCAATTACTATTAAGCCATAAGCTACTATCAAAATGATTCCTATAACAATTATTCGTTTGGTCATTTACTATTGAAAGTTTAATTGGAATTGGAATTGGAATTGGAATTGGAATTGGAATTGGAATTGGAATTGGAATTGGAATTGGAATTGGAATTAGTCTTCAAATCTTGAAATACAAATTTATCCATAAAGTATTATGATGATTATCATTCATAAGAGTTTCATGAATGTATCTTATCCAGAAGATTTCCTTCGAAATTTGGTATTAATAAGTAATAATGAAGCCAGTACTATCATGATTATGGATACCGCCAACACTTGGTCATTTGTATCAGAAATTGTTTTCCTTATTAAATAAATCGCTATGAGAAACAGGAAGACAAATGAATATCCTACAACTAATGCTGTCTGTCTATTCTTCTTCAGATGGTCTTGATCAAATTTTTCCATTGTGTGTTTATCTTCTTCGCAAAACTCTTTATTCACTTGATGATTAGGTGTCCGTTAGTATATCGTCCCATTCATCTCCATAAAAAGTTACCCAATTGATGGCGTAGTGTCTCTCCATCATGATACTCAAATTCAAACTTGCTGGCATGGGTTGTTTCTTTAGATCCGCCTCTCTGGCAGCCCAATGAAGTCTATAGATCAAATCAGAAGCGTCCAGTATTTCGCTTGTCGGTCGAAGCATTGCGTTCTCAATAAATTTCTTTGGACTTGTTAAAAATTGGGGAAGTCGTGTTAAAATTTCATTGATCTCAACCTGTTCTTGTGGCAACTCCAACTTCTGAACTTTATTGATCGTCCAGAGTAATAACCAAATCGCTTCTGTTCGCCAGGAGATATTCACTTCTTCCTGATTTGACAGTCCTTCTTTTTGATAGAGTTCTTTCTCGTATGGTGAAACATTTTCCCAAAGTGAATTAGACTTTAAAAAGCCAATTACATTTTCTCTTTCATCCGGCACCTCGGCAACATAAGCTAAATAAACTAAAATCAGGATTCGTGCGGCAATCTCCTTTCCGCCTCGTAGTTTAATTTCATTCTCTCCTTCAATACATGGCAAATGTTTATTAATAGGAATGTTCAAAGACTACGGATATCGTTCCGTTTGCTCTTTTCTTTGCTGAGCTGTTTTTGAATTGCTCAAGGTATTAGATTTTTTTAACATGTCTAGTATTCTCATTTCAACCTTCTTTCCCGCAGGTCATTTAGTAATAAGCCAAAAATTGGCTCCATTAAAAAGGTACAGCCTGCTACCACCTACTAGGTCTTCAAATCTATAAAATAAACAGAAGTCGGGAAAATTG
>JABFSO010000470.1 GCA_013140555.1 Cyclobacteriaceae bacterium
GAAAGCAACGATACAGCATCCGTTCATCTTCGCGGGTTTTAATGCACTCACTACGGCTGAAGAAAAAATCATGAGTTGGTTTGTTGAACATCAACAGGCGCGCGTTTTTTGGGATGAAGATGAATTTTATGTAGGAGCCGAACATCGTGAAGCGGGTTCTTTCTTCCGTTTATATCGAAAGCATCCGGTGTTAGGAAAAACATTTCAACCCGAGCCGGCTTCGCATTTCAGCAAACCCAAGCAATTGCATATTTACGGTGTACCGCAAAAAGCAGGGCAGCCTAAATTATTAGCACAGCAATTAATCGATCAGAAATTGTTGGCAGATGGTGAGAGCCACGTAATCGTGCTACCGGATGAAAGTTTGCTGATGCCGTTGTTGTATTCACTTCCTGTTGGCATTCAATCCATCAATGTCACGATGGGATATCCGCTGATGAGCACGCCTTACTTTTCCTTGATTGATTTTTTATTTGACTTGCATCGCAATAAGCGGAAAGATGAATTTTATTATCGCAATATTCTTCCGGTATTAAATCATCCCTACTTGCACGCACTGGCTCCGAATATAGTGGTGGAGCTAAAGGATTTCATCACGAAGAATAATCAGGTGTATCTGGATGAACCATTTTTCCAGGCAAAAGGAGAAGTGATGGCATTCTTCTTTCGAAATGTGAGTGAAGAAGATTTCATCAGCTACTTGCTTGACGTGGTGAATCGGGTCGCAACTTCTTCGGCTCAGGGTTTGATGGACAAAGAGTTTGCTTTTTACTTTCATCGCATCATCACACGTCTGCAAACCTTGCTCAACAATGAGTCGATGGAGTTGGTGATGCTACAAAAGTTGTTCCGGCAAATCGCGCGCGCAGAGAAAATTCCTTTTAGTGGCGAACCGTTAAAAGGCATTCAGGTGATGGGTGTCCTTGAAACACGTAATTTGGATTTTGATCATGTACATGTGTTGTCGTTGAATGAAGGGTTGTGGCCTGCCTCTCCGCGACAAGGTTCATACTTGCCACACTCGATTCGTAAAGCATATGGATTGCCCACCTACGTGCATCAGGATGCGATGTATGCATATCTGTTTTACCGATTGCTTCAGCGCAGTGAACATGTTAATCTGTATTACAACACTGAGCCTGACGTGTTGGGTACCGGTGAAATGAGTCGCTATCTCTATCAGATTATGTATGAGGCACGCTGGCCTTATACTAAAAAGATTTTGTACAGTTCTGTTTCGTTGAGGCAAGCCAAACCCATTAGCATTCCAAAAGATGCCAAAGTGATAGAGCGACTCCGGCAATACAATAAAAAGGAATTAACACCCTCTACACTCAATACCTATCTCGAATGCAGATTACGGTTTTACTTTAAAAACCTGATCGGTTTGCGTGAAGCGGAAGAAGTAGAGGAAGCTGCTGATGCCCGCATTTTTGGAAACTTGTTTCACGATGTGATGCAATTCTTTTATGCAGATTTAAAGCCAACGAAGGGAAATTGGGAAATACGTCAGGAGCATTTTGCCGAAGTGGAAAAGAAACTCGAGTTGTTGGTCGATCGCGCTTATCGAAAGCATTTTCGTTTGCCCGATAGTAAGAAAGTAAACTACGATGGGCAGCAATGGATAGTGAATGAGATGGTGAAGAAAATGGCCGATGTGGTGTTGCAACACGATTTGGCGTATGTGCCATTCTCCATCGACATGCTGGAAGAAGAAGGATTCAATACCATCTTTCCATTGACGGCTCAGTTTTCAGTATTGCTTGGTGGTAAGATTGACCGCGTAGACCGCAAAGAAAATGTGGTGCGCATCATCGACTACAAAACAGGCAAAGACGAAAATAAATTTGCATCCATTGAATCACTGTTTAATCGGGAAGACAAGAAACGCAACAAAGCCGCCTTTCAGGCTTTGTTTTATGCGTGGGTGTATGCGCGTAGAAAAAAGGAAGAAGGGTTGCAGTTGCAGCCGGGGCTTATCAATCGCAAAGAAATCTTTAAAGAAAAATTTGAATACGGATTAGTGATGGACAAGCATCCGCTGAAAGATGTTACGCCTTTTCTTCCTGAATTTGAAAATCATTTGGTGCAACTGCTCACGGAGCTATTCGATCCACGTCAGCCATTCGATCAAACTACGGATGAGAAGAAGTGCGGCTATTGCCCGTATAAGGAAATTTGCGGAAGGTAGTTTAGGTGTCAAGACACTTTCCAAGTGTTAGACACCTTCAACTTAGTTCTGACTCGCTACTTTCTCCACCCACTTTCTCGCATTTACAAAAGCTTCAAACCAAGGAGATACTTCGTCTTTTTGTTTACGATCAGTTGGATAGTACGGCCAGTTCCATGCAAACAAACTACGTTCAATATGCGGCATGATTGCCAGATGTCTTCCATCGGTAGAGTGTAATGCGGCCACTGCAAAATCACTGTCATTCGGATTGCCGGGATATTCCGGATAGGTAAATGTAGCCGCAATTTTATAATTCAGCGAAGTGTTTTTCAGTTTGAACATTCCTTCACCATGCGCCAGCCAAACACCCAGTTGAGCTCCAGCATACGATGACAACATCACTGAATTATTTTTTGGTACGGAAATGCTTACAAACGTAGATTCAAATTTACCCGAACCATTGTGATGCATTTTCGGATGCTCACTCATCTCAATTTCACGATACACCAAACCTAATTCCATCATCAACTGACAGCCATTGCAAACTCCTAAACTTAATGTGTCGGGTCTCGCATAGAAATTATCTAAAGCAGCTTTTGCTTTTGGATTGTATAAGAACGATCCTGCCCAACCTTTTGCAGATCCTAATACATCCGAATTCGAGAACCCTCCCACAAACACAATCATGTTTACTCCACTCAAATCCTCACGACCTGAGACTAGATCGGTCATATGAACATCCTTCACATCAAATCCTGCGAGATACAGGGCATATGCCATTTCACGATCACCGTTCACACCTTTCTCACGAATGATAGCAGCTTTCACTCCGGAAGCTGTTCTGCGTTGATGATTTACATGGTATGAATCAAACTTGCCGGTGAAGTGCGGTTGAAACTTGTAGGAGAGTACTTGTTTGGAATAATTTTCTTTACGTTTTTCAGCATGACCTTTCGGTCGCTGAATTTTATCCAACAAGTAAGAAGTATGAAACCATTTTTCGCGTAAAGCATCAATGTCAAATTCAAGATTCGATGATTGGCTTTTCAATTGAATGTTGCGTGTGTTCGTCACCTCCCCAATAACTTGGTACGATAGGTTGGAGTCTTGCAATTGTTTGGTCACTTCCTCTGTTTGCGAAACTTGAATCACAATTCCGGGATTTTCACTAAACAACAAGCGTATCAAATCTTCATTGCGATTTTTCAAATCGATCTGCAAGCCAACTGAAGGGGTAGCAAAACACATTTCGAGCAATGTAGTAATCAATCCTCCTGATGAAATATCATGTCCGGCTAAAATGAGATTCTGATGAATCAGTCGTTGAATCGCGCTAAACGCACGACTAAAATAATCGGCATCTTTAACAGTAGGAGCGGTGCTACCCAGTTGATTTAACACTTGGCCTAAACTGCTTCCACCCAATTGTAATGGCGCGTTTGAAAAGTCTATGTAGATTAATTTCGATCGTTGAATTGGTTCCAGCGCAGGCGAGATTGTTTTACGAACATCATTCACTTCGCCTACCGCAGATATAATCACCGTACCCGGTGCGTACACTACTTCACCCTTCGGATACTTCTGTGTCATCGACAGAGAATCTTTTCCGGTTGGGATATTGATGCCCAGCGCGCAAGCAAAATCACTCACAGCTTCCACTGCCTGATACAGTCTTGCGTTTTCTCCTTCGTTCTTCGCGGGCCACATCCAGTTCGCACTTAACGATACACCTTTCAATCCATGTGTGAGTGGTGCCCACACTAAATTTGTTAGTGCTTCGGCAATGGCGAGCTTACTGCCGTCAGCGGGATTAACAAGTGCTGCCACTGGAGCATGACCGATTGAAGTGGCAATGCCTTTGTTACTTAAAAAATCAAGCGCCATCACCGAAACATTGTTCAACGGAAGTTGCAACGAACCGCAGGTTTGTTGTGTCGCTACCTTTCCGGAAACAGAGCGGTCTACTTTATTCGTCAACCAATCTTTGCAAGCAACCGCTTCGAGTTGTAATACTTGCTCGAGGTAGTGGTGAACCTGTGAGGGTTGATATTCTATTTCTGAAAAAGATGAAGCTTTCGATTTATCCGTAAGAATAGTTTTGGGAGATGAACCAAACAGATGATTCATCTTCAGGTCCACCGGATTGATGGAATG
>JABFSO010000226.1 GCA_013140555.1 Cyclobacteriaceae bacterium
GGCTAACACTTCTAATAGAATTGCCCATCTTCTTGCGTCTCTAAAAATTGTTAATTTCTGGTCCCCATGATAATAATAACCATTGTCAAGCATTGGGAAAACATAGACTTTCGCTTCTCCATCTAGTTGTCTTAATATTTCTTGTTTGTCTATCATTGTGTAGATCGTCCAGCCTAGGCGCTAATGGTCAGCTTATTACTGGCGGGCAATTAAAAAACTTCGCTCTGTCCAACATGATAAAGATAAATAAAGAACTACAAACTTCAATGACGCACAGTCTCAGCCCGCTTGAAATAAGCATTTATTGACAGCTGGCCGGTCAAACCTCTGTCACAACTACTGGTTCTATTCTTTCAAGTCTCAAAGTGTCAACAAAATCTTGAATATCCTTTTTCAATTTGTCGCCCTTTGGATATTTCCCAAACTTCATTTTCGTCTTGCGAGTCAGCCATGCTACATCTTCGTCAATGGTGAGCTGATATTTGTTTACATTTTTAATAAAAAAGTTTTCTTGATGTTTCTTGAAAACAATTGGCGATGTCGTGTAGATATTATCTCCGTCACTAATTATACTGTCTGTATAAACTATCAAGTGATAGCCACGGTAAAGTCCACTGAATTGAAGGTTCTCTTTATCTTGTTTAAGTCCAATGTCAACAAGGTCTAAGTGCTTTATCTTATCAAATAATTTTTTCCGCCTTTTTGGTCTGTTTACTTGGTCAAACCAATGATAAACTCCACCGCATAAAATTGCTGAAACAATCACAAGTGAAAAGAGTATCGTCAGCCCTTCAATACTTGTCACACGTTTTCTTTGCTCCTCGTCAAATAGTGCGAACACTAACTTTAGTCCAAATAGAAGTCCAATGACGACTAACCAAGGTAAATAGTATGCTCTTAGCTTTTCTTTTGTCGTCATGTTGTTTTCGGAGTCCAACGGCTTGCTGCCAAGCCAACATTAGTATTCGCGCTAGTGTACCTTAAAACTTGGCATACTTCACTTATATATTCTTTTTACTTCGAAAACAAATTTCGTTCTTCCCTCCCACACCTCCAAAAAAAGTCTTGTTATCTGAATCAGGATTTTAGGATTGACAGGATTATTTGCTACCTAGGTTCTTTGTTGGTGAAGAACATCAACAAATGCAAACTAAACCCCGCCACTGATTATACACTTTGTTACCTGCTGTTTTTTTGTGATTCTAAATAATTAATAATTGAAAATTCATCTTTTTCTAAAGTTCTCCATTTTCCTATCAGTAAATCAATAAATTTGTCTTTGTCAGAGTTGTCATTAAAAACATCAATTGAATTCGTAAGTTTATGGCATACAACAAAATCCCAACTTGTTCCAAATAGCCCGTTGTAAATTTCATCTTCGTTGGAACAGAAGTCGTTAAAGCGGATTTTTTTAAGAGATTCATAGCTCTTGATTTTGTCTATAAGTGTGGGTAACATCTCTCTACCTAGTAAATTAATTATTTGATCAACGTGGCCATCAGGTCTCATTGTTTTTGTTCTATCAAAAATCGAATCAAACAATCGTTGATCGGCTGGATTAAACTCAGAGGGTGTGTAATACTTCGAAAACGTATATGTGTATTTTTTATAAATGGCCGTAACGTAAATAAAGCGGATAAAATGAGAATTCATTTTCTCGATATGGATATGAATATCTATTTCATCGTTGTGACGGAACACTAGATTGAGATAATTCTTATATAGTTGGAACCCTGCTTCGTCTTCCCATGCTTCTGCGGTTAACGTTTTGGCCTTTTTTATTTCAGTCCAATAACCATGAAAGTAAGGATATTCATTCCCTATAAAGTCATGTATTTTTTTAGTGTCGTCTGGCTTTAAATGATTTCTTAGGTATACGCACCTAAGCGTTTGAATTATATTCCCCTTTACACTTCCATCCCTGCCTTTTTTGAAAGTATTCAGGAGAGAATCGATTGATTTCTCTGTTCCATTTATTCTGAGTCCTTGTGTTGCTTTGGTTAGAAGCATGTCATCTGACTCATTATTCAAAATTTCCAAGAAGAAACTCTCTAAAATTCCTGATGAATTGAAACCTGCTAGTAAACCAAGGGCACCCCATTTTATTTGTGACGTTCTGTGGTTTGATAATTTCATTATCTCATCAAGAAAATGATAGTCTGGCTCTATCTTTCCAAGATCACCAAGCAGGTTTGAGATTCTGTATTTGTCTTTAGATTTTCTTATCTCTTGAAATGAGTCCTCAAAGGTCATATGGGTGTAAATAGCAGGTAATGGGTCGTTTTTATGACGACAGCGGATTTCGGAGCTGCGTCTTGTTCCATGTGCTTGAGCGAAATATAGAAACTAATCTTCAAATCAACACGTCACCTGCAACTGACATAAACATCATTCTGATACAAGAAGGGCCCCCTACTAGCCCATGCTGGTGTTATTCACCAACATGTAGCCGAATTATCTTTTGTACGAAACCAATCATCGTCTTCTTGGTCTTTAACGGTCTACCTCTTGTATCACGCTAGATCATTGTGTTTGTTGGTGAAGAACACCAACAAAGGTAAGGGTTGCAGGTTGCAAACTACAGGTAGTTCGGGTTTCGAAACACTTGCGAGTTGTCAATTGTCAATTGCTTTTTGTCAACTTGCCCTACTTGGGACTTGTAACTTGCGTCCTATAGCTTGTAGCTTGTGACTTGAAGCATGTAGCTTATAGCTTGAAGCTTGAAGCTTGAAGCTTAAAGCTTGCAGCTTACAGAATTACTTCAGTCCGTTCACTACCAGCAGCTTGTCCAGGCGGATGGCGAGTGCGATACAAATCAGAATCAGAATGGCGCTCAAGTAGCCAAGGTAATCGTAATGATGGATGGCAAAGGTGGAGTCGCTGAACGTAAGCCAGCCACTGATCAAGCCCGCAAAGCCTGTACCCAACGACTGCATGCATGAATTTAAACTCATAAAGCTGCCGCGTGTTTTAGCCGACACGGCCTGGGTAGTCATGGCCTGACCGGGTACGGTTCTGCCGGTGGCCGCACTAAACCAAACGGAGAAAATAATCAACACCCAATACACCGGAATTCGCGGCATGTTCGTGAGCATTAAAATAAGAATCAGTGAAGCCGCTGCTGCAATCACAAACACTTGTCGCTTGCCATACTTATCCGACAGCTTGCCGACAAACTGCGCGGTGATCAACGAGCTGATGCCACCAAACAAATAAATCAACGGAGTATCTTTTTGTGGCACACCTACATTGTACACCATGTAGGGATTAAAAAGTGGAATGATCAGAAAATGGCCCATGATTAAAATGAAGCTAAACGCCAGCGCTGTCATTTGTGTGCGGTCTGAAAAGATGTGAACGAAACTTTCTATTCTGCCTTTCAGTGGAATAGGATTTGCCATGTGTCCACCTACACTGGGTACATAGCGCAGCAAGAGGGGAAACAATAAAACGCCCACACCGGCTACCACTAAGAAGGGGAAATACCAATTAAATTGGTTGGCCAGGTACAATCCAAACGGAACGCCCACCACCGATGCTAACGCAAAGCCTCCCATCAACATGCCCATCGCCTGACCTCTGCGCTCGTAGGGGATGATATCGGCAATGATGCTCAACACCTGTGCGCTGATCAGTCCGCCAAAAATGCCGGTGATCGATCTGGCCAATATCATAGTCGCGCCATTGGTGGCAAAGGCACAGCCCAGTGTGCCGGCCAGAAATCCAAAATAGGCTACGAGCAATACATTTTTGCGATCGAATTTATCGGCAAAAAAGATGGCGGCAAAACTGCTGACAAAGGCTGCCAGCGAATAACTCGACACGATGATGGAGAACTGCGAGCTGTTCAAATTCCACTGCGGCATCAAAATATTGCCCAGCGGCATCATGATCATAAAGTCTAAAATGTGGGTAAAGTTCAGGAGAGCCATTAAGGCTACTAAAACTATCTCGTTGCGTTTCAAAAGATCAAGTGGCTAATAAGTAAAAAATGGGACTCGTAAGACGAGTTAACACAAACGGAGGGGAATTAGTTTTGTTATGATGGGACTTGGGGATTGGGACTTGGGGATTAGTCATCAGTCATTGGTCATTAGTCAATGGGATTGGGACTTAGGGCTTGGGACTTAGGAACTTTGTGTTGCGAGACGTGAGGGTGTGGTCATTGGTCAATGGGCAATGGGACTTAGGACTTGGGACTTGGGAATTAGGACTTGGGATTAGTAATCAGTCATTAGTCAATGGGATTAGGACTTAGGACTTGGGGGCTTTGTGTGGGGAGACGTGAGGGTGTGGGCAATAGTCAATGGTC
>JABFSO010000038.1 GCA_013140555.1 Cyclobacteriaceae bacterium
ATAAAATAACAAATCAAATATGGAGAAAAACACTCAGTGTTCCCAAAGGGATCACTATCTCCAATTTCAAGCTCCTGTCAATCAATACATTTCACCTTAGCTTGACGGCTATGGATAGCTATCGGGAGAGAAGGATGGGATGAGGTAGTAAAGGAAATGTTTTTTGAGATGTCCTAAACGCGCAAGATATACCAACATCTGTGCTGCGATTTGACTAATTTTGGATTCGTAAAACGTATGGAAACAATTCGCGCCAACAATCCTCAGTTAAAGTCGTGGGTAGAAGTACCCGCTCACTCCGACTTCCCCATTCAAAATTTACCTTTCGGGATATTCAAAACACGTTATCTCACCTCCGTAGTGGGCGTGGCCATCGGCAACCATGTGCTCGATCTAGTTTACTTGCACGAAAATGGTTTCCTCGATGGACTAGGTTTACCCGTTGGCATTTTCAATCAGTCCTACTTAAACGATTTTATTGCATTAGGTCGCGCGAAAACGCGAGCCGTGCGCGAGCGCTTGTCCGAATTACTGCAACACGACAACGATGAATTGAAAGACAATGTAGCTGCACGCGAGTTGGCACTCATTCCGATGAATGAAGTACAAATGCAGATGCCAGTGCGTATTCCGAATTACACTGATTTTTATAGCAGCGAAGAGCACGCCACCAACGTGGGCACACTCTTCCGCGATCCGAAGAATGCATTGTTTCCGAACTGGAAACATCTGCCGGTAGGCTATCATGGTCGTGCTTCAAGTATTGTTGTTTCGGGCACACCCATCCATCGCCCGAAAGGGCAAATCAAACCACCCGATGCAGAGCTGCCGTTGTTTTGTCCTTCGAAGAAAATGGACTTTGAATTAGAGATGGCGTTCATCACTTGCACCGACACGAAGTTGGGCACTAGCGTTTCCGCGAAAGCGGCAGAAGAACATATCTTCGGTTTTGTGTTGTTCAACGATTGGAGTGCACGTGATATTCAAAATTGGGAGTATGTTCCGTTGGGCCCATTTCTGGGAAAGAATTTCGGTTCCACCATCTCACCTTGGATTGTGACACTCGATGCACTCGAACCGTTTCGTGTGAAAGGTCCGGAGCAGTTTCCGCATGTGTTGCCGTATTTAGCTACCGAAGGCGATCGCAATTTCGATATTACATTAGAGGTGGCGATGCAGCCGGAGAAGGGAAGTGAAACGGTTGTGAGCCGCTCGAATTTTAAATACATGTATTGGAATGTGTGCCAGCAGTTGGCGCACCATACGGTGAATGGTTGCAACATCGAAGTAGGAGATCTGTATGCGTCCGGAACGATCAGCGGCCCTTCACCGGGATCATTTGGTTCGTTGTTAGAACTTACGTGGAATGGCCAGCGACCTTTGCATTTAAATGATGGTGTCGAGCGCAAGTTTATTGAAGATGGCGACACGGTGATCATGCGCGGCCATTGTGAGAAAGAAGGTGTGCGCATTGGCTTTGGAGAATGTAAAGGGAAAATCATAGCTGCAGTTTAGTACGATACCCTTGCCCCATCGGGGCTACCTGTCTATAGAATTTAGTTAAAGAATACGCGTTGGACTCCGGAGGAGTCTCCTGAAAACGGATGTGTTATTTAGGTGGCTCCTACGGAGCCAATGAAGCCGATTGATTTTCTATAAACAGGATGCTCCTTTGGAGCTGTAATCATTGTAAAAAGAATAGTTCAGTTAGGTGGACATAATATTCCATACCCTATAATTAAAAGAAGATATGTAAGCGGATTAGCTAATTTCTTTGATCTTTACGTGGTAAAGTCTGATTATTGGTTTTTTTTGATAATTCGGATGCAGATATTGAACTTCAGGCAGAAGGCGAAGGAACGAGTAACCTCAGCTATTTTAGATCATACAAAATGGAAAAAAGTACAACTACAATTAAAAAGGAACACCAAGTATTCCGAAACAAGATTGTGAAAGGATTAAAGTTGTCTTATAATAGATTGGTGAAGCAGCGCGCTCTTGAAAACGGAGAGTTGGTAATGATGGTGGATGGCAAGGTGAGAAGTGTCAAAGCCCGAAAGATCAAGGTGTAGATTTCGATATGATTATCAATCCAAAAGAAATACCGCTTCCTAAATTAGTCAGCTACTTGCAAGGTACTGTCGCGCCACGGCCGATTGCCTTAGTGAGTTCGATGGATCAACAAGGCAATGTTAATCTGAGCCCGTTTAGTTTCTTTAATCTCTTCAGCCTCAATCCGCCCATCTTAGTGTTTTCGCCTTCGCGAAGAGCCCGCAACAACACCACCAAGCATACTTTAGAAAATGTGTTAGAAGTACCTGAAGTGGTGATCAATATGATTCACTTCGACATGGTGCAACAAGTGTCATTGGCCAGTTGCGATTTCCCGAAAGGGGTAAACGAGTTTATCAAGGCAGGTTTGACCGAAGTAAAATCAACAAAAGTAAAACCACCACGCGTAGGAGAGTCGCACGTTTCGTTTGAGTGTAAAGTCAATCAAGTGATCCCGCTCGGCAGTGAAGGAGGAGCAGGGAACCTGGTACTTTGCGAAGTACAGTTGATCCATATCAACGATACCATTCTCGATAGCGAAGGAAGAATCGATCCGCAATTGCTCAATGCCGTAGCGCGCATGGGCAATGATTATTACAGTCGCGCCAGTGGAGAGAGTATCTTCACCGTACCAAAGCCCAACGAGAAAGTGGGTTTAGGTATCGATGCATTACCAACAGAAATTCGCAACAGCAAAATACTTTCCGGCAATGACCTGGGCATGCTCGGCAATAGTGAAAAACTTCCATCTGCTGATGCCATTGAACAATTCAAAAGCGAACATCCGCAATTCGCTCACCTTAGCGAAGAAGCATCACACCAGCAAGCCAAACATTTTCTACAGTCCGGTGACGTAGAGAAAGCCTGGCTGGTATTGATGAGAGATTGAATTTAGGTTGAGGTCAATTTGACTTTTCCTTCACGCCAACATGGTGAGGACACGAACCACGGACAAGGATTTGACGCCCACAATTCTTTGGCACGATTGCTGCATAATTATCAAAAAATCGTATCTTGTTCATACCCTAACCTAAACCTCCCTGTATGAATCTTTTCAGACCGGTGCTCATTCTATTATTAGCACTTTCAAGCCCCATCTTTCTGGGGGCTCAGAATGGACCTCCTTCAGAAGATGTCATCAATAAAATGAAAACGGCACTGGCTCCGCTCTTTCAGGAAAATCAGGATTATGTATTCTCCGATCTAATGAGTGAAGCCAACGGCAATGGCTTTCGCATCAGTGGCAATGCCACATTCTTTCAAATGAATAGCGTAACGTTGGTTGCCACGTTCGCTTCCGCAGATGTCATGGCTCGTTTCGAATTGCAGTTTCCGCAAGGCAGCAAACTTCCGAACGATGCGCAACAGAAATTAGCCAAACAAAATATTGTCAACTGGATGCCATCGGAGATTCAAAAGGTAGTCAGCCTGCAATCACTCTATGTGGAGTTGGCACAAAACACCATCAGCACCGTAGGTATTCACTTTGCGGCCCAACAAGACTGGAATCCGGTAGCCGGTATTGCAGCTAAGAATATAGTTGTTGATTTTAACTTGAATAATCCCCTCGGTGCCGTTTCCATTTCATCTACACTCAAGAGCGATTTTAAAATTGGCGATGCCTCAATCAAAGTAGGAGCCACGCTGTCGAGTAATCCCAATGATTGTGTATTGACTGGTGACATTAGTAATCTGAGTTTGGGCAATGTATTGAGTAGCATCGGCATGAACAAAGCTCCTGAGTGGCCTGATGCCTTCTGGAATCTCTCGATGTCGAAGGGTACGATCTCTATTGCACCATTTGCAAAAACACTTTCCCTCAACACCACTTCTGATTTCGGTCAGGTAGAATTTTTTATCAATGCTTCCAAAACACCTGCGGAGTTTATGGTCGGTGTTTCACCACCTTCCGATTTTTCATTTAAACGCATCGACCCCAATCTCGGTGTCCTTGATAATGTAGGTTTAAAGAATACCGCGATCGTGTTGGCATCGTCCACTCAAAAAACACGACTCGCTTTATTTAAGAAGTTAGGACAAGAAACAGAGGTCACCCGCGGACTTACTTTGCTGTCGCTGTACGATATCTCCGCTATGTCCAAAGAAGTGGAAAAGTTGATTGGCAAAAGCCAGTTGCTGTTGCGTGCCACCGTCAGCAACAATCCGGGCGAAATGAAGTTGATGGCTTCGTTGGATACCAACATTCCTTTTGATGCAAAGCAGACTACCATTTTAAAGAATGTCAACTTCACCATTGCACCTAATCCCGCCAACTTTGAAGTGAGTCTGGGAGGAACACTGGATGTGAAGGCGGAGAAAAACAGAACACTGAGTTTCACTACGCGTGTAGCAGTCAACATCACCAATGCAGAATTGAGCATCGAAGGAATTATGAACGGAACCTGGGATCGTCCTTTCGAAACCAATGGAGTACAATTGATTGATTTAGGAATTGGAGTGGGTGTGAGTTTTAAAACTACTCCGCTGCCCATGCCCACCATGCAATTCAAAGGAAAAATTAAAGTAGGCGACCCGCGCAATCCGGCCTTTGCAGGCGATGTTACGTTCGCGCTCGATCCATCCAACCCTACACAGTGTATGATCGATGCGGGCTTCAATCAGATTTTGATGAAAGATCTGGTGCGCGTAGTTCAATATTCCAATCCCTCTTTTCGTGTGCCGGATGATTCGCGCAACCTGATCAACTCCATGGGTGTAACTGATGCGCGTCTTACCATTGTACCGGGACTCACCACCGTAACAGTGTTGGAGAAAAATTATGACCCTGGATTTCTCATCAAAGGAAATGCGGCCATCGATGGATACAACACGAATTTATTGGTAGGCATTTCTACAGGAGGCATCAAAGCCGGTGCCGGAATATCCTCCATCGTGTTTCCTCCTTATTTCTCATTCACCGGTGCATTGGATAAACCCCATCCGTTTTTTAACATGGTGCTCAGTACGACTGATCCCAAGTCATCTAAAATTGCTTACAGCGGAAAAGCAACTGTACTCAAGCTAACAGCTGAGTCGGACATGATGTTGAGTGATAAAGGTTTTGACTTATACATGAATGGAAAGATCTTTGATAAGTTCCAGGCCAAGTTGCGCATTGCCGCAGGCAGCACAAAAGATGGTGCAGGCTACAATGTCATGGCCACGATGGACTCGGACTTGCAAAAGTACATTAGTGATATCGCTTCCGCGGAAATCGATAAGGCTACGAAAAACTCACAGAAGGCATTTAAAGAGGCGCAGACTACACTCACACAAAAACAACAGGAAGTTTCGACTCTTAATGTAGAGATTGAAAAACAACGTGCTATTGTGCAAGCTGAGCGCGATAAGGATTGCAAAAAGTTCAACGATGCAGAAGCGGACGTAAAAAGGGATCGCAAGAAAGTGAATAACCTCAAAGATGATATTGATGACAAAGAAGATAAAATAAAAAAGTTAGCAAAGGCAATTGAGAAAGATGCGACTAAGGCCATTGAAAATGGAGCTAAGATTACAAAGCTAAAAGCAGAAGTAGTTGGTTTAGAAGCTGCTGTTGCCACAGCCAAAGGTGTGTTGAAAGCTTCTGAAAAAGTGTTGGAGGCTTTAGGCAAAGGCTGCGACCAAACACCAATTGATTTGGATCCACGCATTGCCGGATTAATCACCGCTCGCGAAACAGCCGATAAGAGTTTACAAGCCGCGAAAGTAATTGTACAAGGCACCGGAGCCATTACGGGTGGATCACTCAAGGCTACGAAGTACATCGTTGAAAAGGGAAGCACTGGTGTGGTCACGATCACCTATGCCTATTTCGAAAGCAAATTGAATGTTGCCGATGGCGGCATGGTATCGATGAAAGTGAAAGGTACCTATGCCGGTGAGCCGCTCGATCAATCGTTCACCATCAACCTGCCAAGTCCGCAGGCAACCGTAGAAGCTTTTGCCCAGCAATTATTAAAGTAACAACCCCTTGCCTCAACCCTTATTTATGAAAAAATCATTCGTATGGATTTTGTGCTGCCTCTTCGCTTCAACTTTGACACTAGCACAAGTAAGTCCACTTCTCAAAAAATATGCAGGTGCTTATTACTTACTCAACTTTGGTGAAGAAACACCCAACGCGTCCACAGAGAAAATTAATTTAACTGCTGATGGTAAATGGACGAGTGTAAGTTTTGTGATGGATGAAGATGGAAAAGTTTCAAAAGTGCCGGTAAAGAAATCAGGTACATGGAAGGCCACAGAAGGTACCATTCAATTAATGGAAACTGGATCTCCTACTGCCAATGAATTTAAGTGGGATGCTGGTATTTTTTTGGGAAGCAGTTCGTATCTGCAAAAGATTTTTGTTTCCAATCCGGTGTATGTAGCGAAGTACGAAGGCACTTTTCACTTGCTGGGTGCAGATGAAGAAAAGCCAACGGACTTTACCGAAACGATCATACTCAAAGCAGATGGAAAATGTGTGCGTTCCACTCCCGCTGTTGATGACAATGGAGTAGTTACCAAAACCCCGATTATCGTTCAAGGCACATGGAAAGCAAATGAACAAATCATTCAAATTACTTTTCCAGAAGAAGGGCAGGAGCGCATGACGGAGTTCGTTTCCAAAGAAGGAAAATTTGTAGACCGTGGAGGAAACTATTTGAAGAAGCCGATTCGATCAACACCTCAAGTGACTTTGTTGCTCAAGTATGCCGGCAGCTATTACATGTTGGTGAATGGTCAGTCGCCAACACCCAAGTCAGATAAGTATGTGTTAACACCTGATGGAAAGGGTACGTGGACGTACTTTAAAGACGATGGCACAGCGGTGGTAACGAAAGGCACATGGAAAGCAAGCGAAGGCTTGATTCAACTTAATTTTAGCACGGGCGAAGAGGGGATGGGCCAAGAGTTGCTCACGGATTTCAAATGGATTGATGGTGCATTTCGTGCGGAGAATGTTTATTTGAAAAAGATCGATTCAAAAACCTCACCAACAAAAAAGTAAACCAAAAAAAATCAAAACATCCCAAACCCTTATCTTCTAAACTATGATTACCATTCTTATCATTATCGGCATTGTCATTCTGATTCCGATTTTTATTTACAACGGCCTCGTTACTTCACGCAATGCAGTCGAAAGTGCTTTTGGAAGTATCGATGCCATGCTCAAAAAACGTTACGACCTCATCCCCAATCTGGTGGAGTCTGTCAAGGTCTATATGAAACACGAGAAAGATACGCTCATGCAGGTAACGGAACTACGCACCAAAGCGGTGTCAGGTTCGGTTTCCACCGAAGAGAAAGTGGCGATTGACAATCAGCTTTCTTCCATGATGCGCAAAGTAATGGTATCGGTAGAAAGTTATCCCGATTTAAAATCCAGCGAACAATTCACCATGCTGCAACGCAGTTGGAACGAAGCCGAAGAGCAAATTGCAGCCGCACGCAGAGCCTACAATTCGGCTGTTACCCAATACAACAACGCCATCGAAAAGTTTCCTTCCAACCTTTTAGCAGGTATGTTTGGCCATACACGCAAGGCGGTGTTCGAAATTCAGCAAGCCGAGCGCGAAAACATCAGTGCGAAAAACTTATTTGGTAATTGATAAATATGAAGCCTACAGAATCATTCCAGTCATTTTATCAAACTACACTTATTTCGCTCGTAAGTTCATTGGAGTTGGAGCGAAAAGAGATGGTGAAGAAGATCTACATGGCCGGAGCAGTCGCGGTGATCTTTGTCATTCTCTACGGCATGTTAAATAAATCTACAGTTAGCGAAACACAACTCGAACCGAATGGCCCCACACAATACACCTATTCCGGTGGATACTCCGGTGCGATCTTTTACATCGCGATTGCCGGAGCGCTGGGTTATTTCTTTTGGTATCGACCGAGGGCTAAGAAATTTCGGAGCCGGTTTAAGAATGAAATCATCCGAAGCATCATCAAACATGCAGATGAAAAATTAGAATATAATCCGGAGGCAGGTATTTCGGTTACAGACTTTATTCAAAGTACTATTTTTAATACGGCAGGCGATCGCTACTTGTGTGAAGATTTAGTGAGTGGAAAAATCGGTAGCACCACCATTCGTTTTTCGGATGTGCACACGCAGCGTAAGAAAGAGTTGAAAGGCGATGATGGTGCACCTGGCTTTAAGCGATGGGTCACACTTTTTAAAGGAATAATTTTTATTGCCGATTTTAACAAGCATTTCAAAGGACGCACCATGGTGCTCACTGATCAAGCAGAAAAATCTTTGGGTAGTTTGGGCACCTTCTTTCAGAAAATGAATGGCCAACACGACCCGCTGGTAAAAATGGAAAATCCGGATTTTGAGAAAGCGTTTGTGGTGTACGCTTCCGATGCTGTGGAGGCTCATTACATCCTGACACCCGCATTGATGGAACGCATGTTGAATCTTAGTTCACAGTTAGGAGCTGTTCAATTTGCCTTTTACAATTCGGTGGTGTTCATTTCCATTCCAACTAAGAATGACCTGTTTGAAACCAACATCTTCCGTCCATTAGCTGCACAACCTGAAATGGAAAAGTACTTGGAGCAATTGCGGCTTTTCACGGGCATCGTAGAAGAACTCAACCTCAACAACCGCATTTGGACAAAGGAATAGCTATTGTCGAAGAACCTGGATTTGTGCTTTGGTAAAGCGAATTCTTTGTTATTCGAAATATAGCTATCTTTACTTCAACAATCGAATATAACTATGGGTCTTGTGTATGCTCCTATTTTATTAATAAATGGTGAAGATTTAGTCTTAGCCAATCGACACATCATTGGTCAGGAGGAAGTAAAGCAAATGACGGTGAATATGTTAGTCGATTCCGGTGCTTATATGCTGGCCATCAACGAGTCGATTCAGGAACAATTAAAGTTTCCGGTCATTGAAAGAAGAAAAGCACAAATGGCGAATGGCTCACTTGAAGAATATGATGTAGTCGGACCAGTGGAAGTTCGATTCAAAAATAGACAATGTACCTGCCGCGCGATGGTATTACCGGGAGATAATGAACCACTTCTGGGAGCTATTCCCATGGAAGATATGGATGTGCTTATTCACCCATTACGGCAGGAATTAGTCGTCAATCCTGAGCATCCGTACTTTGCTCAAATGAAAATGAAGTAACTATTTCTTCTTCCTTTTCTTCACAGCCAGTTCCAGATATCCGTAAGTAGAATCTTTCTCCCGATCGAATTCCACATCGGTTAAGATTCCGATCACGATTTCGGCTGTCGTGTAGATTAAGTTGTTATCAAGTAAATGTCCGCCTGTAGTGACACCCAAACTATCCGAAACGGATAAGTGAAGATGAGCCGCTGTTTCATTAAACGTGCCCACCAGCGAAACAATTTCAAAATGACCTTGTCGTAAAGAACCAGAAGATTGATTGGCGTATCGAAGATTCACCTGTTCGAGACTCCCCACACAAGTAGCTATAAATCCGGCTTTTATTTTCTCTTTCACCGCCAACGCCATCAACTCCTTTTTCAAGTCCTGATGCGGCTTCAACCGGATCGTAATAAACGTAGCCTTACTGCTTACTTCCTGGGCCATACTATGGTTTGCTGAAAACAAGGTGATGCATAAAATTGTAAATGCGATTCTCCATTTTATTTCCCCCCAACTCATTTTCAAACTTTCAAATTGTATAATTTTCAAATTAACGAATCATCGAATCAACGAATCACCGAATTACTTCATTTTCAAATTGACTCATTTTCAAATTGCCGAACATCGAATTAGCAAATTGATTAAGGAAACTTCGGGAACTTCGAAAAATCCGGTTCACGCTTTTCAAGAAACGCATTCTTACCTTCCTTCGCTTCATCGCTCAGATAATAGAGCAACGTAGCATTACCTGCCAATTCCTGAATACCTGCCTGGCCATCCAATTCGGCATTGAACGCACACTTCAACATACGTATCGCCAGCGGACTTTTCTTCAAAATTTTGTTGGCCCATGCCACATACGTTTCTTCCAACTGATCGAGCGGCACCACTTTATTCACCAAGCCCATTTCCAATGCTTCAGCTGCATCATATTGATCACAGAGATACCAGATCTCACGCGCTTTCTTTTGTCCGACAATGCGTGCCAGATAGGAAGCGCCAAAACCACCATCAAAACTTCCTACCATTGGTCCGGTTTGTCCGAAGCGCGCGTTATCTGCAGCAATGGTTAAGTCGCACACCACATGCAACACGTGACCACCACCGATGGCCCATCCCGCTACAGCGGCAATCACAGGCTTGGAGATAGAACGGATTATTTTTTGAAGATCAAGCACGTTCAAACGAGGCACTGTGTCCTGGCCTACATAGCCTCCATGACCGCGCACACTTTGATCGCCACCGCTGCAAAACGCTTTACCACCTTCTCCGGTTAAAATGATCACACCCACTTCCTGATCTTCACGGCAGTGATACATGGCATCAATCATCTCTTTCACTGTGAGTGGCGTGAATGCATTGTGTACACGCGGACGGTTAATGCTGATGCGTGCAATGCCATTGTATTTGTGAAATAAAATTTCTTTGTATTCTTTAACGGGTTTCCAATCGTACTTAAGCGTCATATCCTTTTTTGATTTGTGAATTAAAGTGTGTGTATCCTTCTTGTGCTGATTTCTTGTCGCTGTGCAATTCGAGAATTTTTGTTTTGCTGCTAAATTCAAAAAAATCCTTCAGTGCATTTTTTGTCTTCTTACCCGAATCCAACAAGGTGAATTCAAAGCCAAACTCATCGGCCAGATTTTTAGCGGTTAGCTTTTGGTGTGTGATAAAATACTCTTCTGCTTCCGCGATGTGGCTGGGGCCATCAATCATTCCGAAGATGATGCCTCCGTGGTTGTTTACCACTACTACGTGCAAGTTAGGAACTGGATAGTTGTTCCAGAATGCATTACGATCATAGAAGAACGCCATGTCGCCTGTAATCAAAATCGTGGGGATGTCAGATACGAGTGCGTTTCCAAAGGCTGTGCTGTTACATCCGTCAATGCCACTGGTGCCTCTGTTTGCAAAAACGTGAACTCCTTTTTGTCGTGCGGCCAATCCAATCAAATTAGCGTAGCGTACGGCCATGCTATTTGACAAATGCAAATTGCATCGCAAGGGTAAGGCATGCATCAATTGTTGAATGACTCCTAACTCGTGAAAGTCAACATTCTTGAAATAACTTTCGTGTGCTCGCTGCACACGATGTTCCTCTGCCTGCCATAAGCTGTAATAATTGTCTTTCTTTTGAGAAGCAAAATCAGATTCCAACTTATCCATCGCTAGCTCTTCAAAAAACTGCTTAGGAGTGGTGCGAATGATTTTACTTACCGATTGAAATGGGTCCGGCACACGTGATGCGGGTTGGATATGCCAATGCTCGAGTGCCTTGTGTTTTCTTAAGTAGAGTTTTAAACTTTTCGAGATGACCGATTTGCCAAATGTGATTAGCAACTCCGGTTGCAACGAAGATAGGATAGAAGCATTAGCTTTCCCAACAATCAATTCGCTGTAGCGGATAGTATTTTCTAAACCATGAAAGTTTGAAATAACGTCTCCAATGATGGGAGCATGAAACTTCTTTGAAAACCGATCGGCCACTTTGTGTAAACCATCATTGTATTCCTGATGACCCGCTACTATCAGCACCTTTGTGTACTTTTTTAAAGAAGCGATGATCTCTTCTTTTTCAATGGTTGATAAACTTAGAATTGTTTCCTTTTCAGTGATAACGTGTGGTGTGGAATAATTTATTTTCTCTCCTTTAGCCGGATATAGCGGTTCACGCAACGGAACGTTGATGTGTACCGGTCCTTGCGGAAAACTGCGCGATAAATGAATGGCTTCGTTTACCACACGCTGGATGTACCAAACCGAATCCGGATGCTCGTAATCTTCGGGCAGTGTAAATGATTTTTTTACATGCGCTCCAAAGAGTCCGTTTTGCTGAATAGTTTGCCCATCCCATTGATCAATCCATTCTTTCGGACGATCGGCTGTGAAGATGAGCAGCGGCACTTCCTGATAAAATGCTTCCGCCACAGCGGGTGCAAAATTGTATGCAGCCGACCCCGAAGTACAAACCAAAACGGTTGGTTGTTGCTTTTGCTGGGCAATTCCCAACGCAATAAAAGCAGCACTACGTTCATCGCTGATTGTTCGGGTGGTAATCTCAGGATGTCGCGCAAACGCTACGGTGAGTGGCGCACAACGCGAGCCAGGACAAAGAATCACTTCTGTCAATCCATGCTCGGCACAGAGCGGAGCAATATCGTAAATGGGTTGTAGGCGTGTCATGCTGATTCAATTACGCCCATCATGTTTTTCATTTTCATTTCAGTTTCTTCCCATTCCTTTTCAGGGATGGAGTCGATGGTGACACCGGCACCGGCATACAGACGCACCGCATTTTCCAATACTTGCATGCATCGCAAATTCACAAAGAGAAAACTTTCTTGTTGAAAGTTAATAGGGCCCAGATAGCCGCTGTAATATTCACGGGCATAGCCTTCGTTTGCTTGAAGGAAAGCGATCGCTGCATCTAATGGCATGCCGCACACAGCCGAGGTGGGGTGTAGCAACTTCAACATGACCGATCCGAGTTGAGGAAAATTCACTTCCTTCATATCAATCATATAGTCTGTTTTCAAATGCATCACATTGCCAGCCACAATAGTTTTTGGACCAATCTCTTGGTATTCTCGCACACGAATTTTTTTGAAGCAATTGATAATGTATCGGCACACCAGTGCTTGTTCTTCAATTTCTTTTTGAGTCCACGCCACAGACTTCAAGTTAATGTCGGGCGAGTAGGGGAGCGTTCCCGCAAGGGCATGCGTTCTAAATTTTGATTCGCGATCTACGCTCACGAGCAACTCGGGAGTAGCACCACACCAAGTGCCGGTGGGTACTGACGAGAAAACGGATACAAAAGCAGTAGGATGTTTCGCGCAAAGCGAGAGAAATGTGTTTACGCAATCGAGTGGTGCGTTCAGTTTTACTTCTTTAAACCGGGAAGGAACAATTTTTTCAAGAGTACCCTTTTCAATTTCCTGAATGCCTCTTGCTACCATGTCTTGATACGAAGCGCTGAAGCCCGTTGGAGCCTCCTTTATATGGTAGCGCACTTTCTTGTGAGCTGGTTGATCTGGTATGGAAGAGGCAGTGTTGTTTCCGTTAAGAATATCTTGAACTATTTCGCCATTCTTAAACTTGAAAACCAGATCGGCTTTTAAAAATATTTTCTTTTGATTTGGTAGAAAAGGTGAAAACACAAAGCCGGGCTCTGAATCTTCCAGCGAAACCTCGTCTACTTCAATTACTCCCTGCTGACTAATGAAAAGTACGCTCTCGGTAGTATTCGGCATTCGCCAAAGCGAAAAAGCACCACCTTCAGTTAGGTAATCGGCCAATATGCTTTGAATGGCTTCTGCTTCGTTCACAAATCGCCTGCCTTCCGCTATCTCCATCTATTTTTTGTCTAATACGGCTATCGTTATTCGGCTAACACAAACCAGCTCAAGTTGTTCGTTCGTAATCTTAATTTCCCACACCTGTGTTTTCTTACCAATGTGAATGGGCTTGGCCACACCTATCACATACCCGCTGCGCACCGATTTGAGGTGATTGGCGTTGATTTCCAGCCCTACACAATGTTGTTTCGTGCTGTCGATGCAACAAGAAGCCCCCACACTGCCCAGCGTTTCCGCCAAAGCTACCGAAGCGCCTCCATGTAACAATCCTGCCGGCTGATGGGTTCGATGATCGACTGGCATTTTTGCTTCGATAAAATCATCGCCTATCTGCGTGAATTCAATGCCGAGATGTGCCACCATGGTGTTGCCCGACATTTTGTTGAGTAATTCGAGTGTAAGGCCCGGAGGGAACAATTTCATAATGATGGTGGATAGAAGTATTTCCTTATTTTTGCGCCCGATTACAAAGCAGGCAAATTAATAGAAATTGACCACCAAAAAAATATATATCATTCGCCACGGCCAAACGGATTTTAACAGGAAAGGCATTGTGCAGGGAAGTGGCGTAGATTCATCATTGAATGACATCGGTCAACTGCAGGCAAAGGCTTTTTTCGATACGTACCGCTCGGTGCCTTTTGATAAAATCTACATCTCAAAACTGAAGCGCACAGCTGAATCTGTCCACGATTTCATTTCGATGGGCATTCCGTTCGAAAAGCTGGAAGGTCTCAACGAGATTAGTTGGGGAACGAATGAGGGACAAAAGATCACACCGGAGGAAGATGCCTATTACCATTGGATGCTAAAGCAGTGGCAATCCGGCAATACAGGCGAACGCATTCAGGGTGGCGAAAGCCCCGAAGATGTGGTGGCACGTCAGCGTGTTGCATTAGACCATATTATGTCAAAGACGGAGGAAAAGAATGTTTTGATTTGTATGCATGGTCGTGCATTACGGATAATTCTATGCGAACTATTAAACTACCCGCTCAAGAGCATGGATATGTTTGAGCATCAGAATTTGTGCCTCTATCAACTCGATTTCACTGGTTCGATGTTTACCATCAAAAAGCATAATGACATTGAGCACCTTGGCTTGCTTTATCAAGTTTCCAAAGAGAAAGAGAAACTTTCGAAGGTGACCGCTAGCTCTTAACGAGTTTGATTTGCTCTAGCCCAGCCTTTGCTTTCGCATCAATGCTGGACTTGTATTCGTGTTTTTTGTAACTCATCGCCATCTCAAAGTACTTGCGCGCGTTTACAAAATCTTTTTGATCTTGCGCCAGATACCCTAATTGTAAGGCGGAGCTTGCTCCAAAGTACCACGGATTATCTTTTGTTAACTGAATGGTTTGAAGGTAGAAAGTCTTTGCACTGGCAATATCCTTTAGTTTGTGAGCGAGTCGTGCTTTACGATAATAAAACTCAGACTGATCTTTCAGGTTCTTCAGTTCAGCTTGTGTGATGGTATGCAATGCCGCGGTTGCTTCCGGATAATAACCGCCATCGGTCAGTAAACGAACTTTCAGAATTTTAGCATTGGGTAATTTTCCTTCTTCCAACTGTTTGGCCGCATGCTTGTCCGGCTCGGCATTGTCTTTGCCCATTACTTTGGCTTTTTCGAAGAAGGCCTTCGCCTGCACTTCATCGTTCATCAGCCAATAGCACAAGGAAATTTTATAGTAAGAATCTTTCACGTAGCTGATGCTGCGATAGCCTTTCTGAAATTTTTGATAATAAGGAATGGCTTTTTGGTATTCGCCTTTTTGTAGGAGCGCATCTCCATGAAGATATTCCACATAGTACAAGGGGAGCCCCTGATTTTGCTTATCGAGAATGGCGAATAACTCCAGCGCATTTTCTGCCTGGGCATCCTTCATCAACATATTGATGGCAATGAACAACACCAGCCGATTGTTGGGCTGCTCTTTCAAACAATCTTTCATACCTTGAGCAGCTTCCGCAAAGTGCTGGTTGATAAATCCTTTTACCGTAAAAAAGAGAATGGTGGCTTCTAAGCTCAGCGAGGACTTGGATAGACGTAATTCGGAAAGCAATTTTTGACCTGCAACTACTTGTCCTTTCATGCCAAGCAATCCCATGAACCACGCAAATTTATCTGGCACAGAGCCCACCATCACCTGAATGACACCGGCTGTCTTTTTGATTGGCACAAAATCTGGATACTTTTTCTGACACTCCTGCACCATGTTGTACGCCCTGCGAATGGCGAACACTGCGTTGAACTCTTGCCCTGTGTTTAAGAGATTAAATCCACGTTGCAAATTCAATTCTGCTTGCAGAAACAACACTTCCGGGCTGGGCGGGAGATCGTCTAAATACTCTTGACGGATTTTGTAATTCGCTTCAAATTGTTCCAGTCGCTTGGGGTCTTCTGTTACCAGAATGTCAATGGTTTCGTTGAGGCTGAGCACATACATCTTGTGCAGCTCATCGCTTTTGGCGTTGATTTTATTCAGTTGTGCAAGCGCCAACTCAGGTTGGAGATTTAAAACCAACTGATAGGCTTTCTGCATTTCGGGACTGAATTGCCAGATTTTGTCGATGGCAACTACGCTATGAAATACGAAAAAAAAACAGGCGAGAAGGCCTGCTTTTTTGGTGGGAGATATTAACAACTGACTAAGCAACTTTTTTAGCGGCTCGTTTAACAGGTGCTGCTTTCTTAGGTTTTGGTTCTTCTTCCATAGAGCCTAAGTCTACATCTGCCAAAATACGGCCCGAGTGCTCGTCAATTACAATTTTCTTTTTCTCTCTGATTTCAGCAATTTTTTGCGGAGGGATGATGATGTTACAACCTTCTGCTGCGCCACGAACAACTCGCACTACAGCCAAGCCATTGCTCAAGCTCTTACGAAGGCGATCGTAGTGCTTCAACATCTTGTCGTCAATTTTCTTCACCGCTTTTTCGCGCTCGCCCATCAGGCGCTTTTCTTCTTCCTGACTTTCAGTTAGAATATCTTGCAGCTCTCCCTTCTTATTGTCTAGATCTTGATTGCGGTCTTTGATAATCGCCTCGATGGAATTGATTTCAGCTTTCTTCGCTTCAATCTTTTCTTTGGCTTCTTTGATTTTCTTTTCGCAAATCTGAACTTCCAACTCTTGTAGTTCTACCTCTTTGGTGATGGCGTCAAACTCGCGGTTGTTCTTTACGTTCTTTTGCTGCTCGTTGTATTTTTTGATCAGCTTTTCAGCCTCTTTAATGCCTTCCTTGTTCTTTTTGATGTTTTCCTCCAACTCCTTCATTTCACCCTCAAAGCGACCTAAACGGGTTTTGTAGCCTTCCATTTCATCTTCCAAATCCTGAACCTCATCGGGAAGGTCGCCTCTCAGTTTTTTAAGTTCGTCTAGTTTTGAATCGATAGATTGAAGTTTTACAAGCGCTTCAAGTTTTTGTGTAACTGTCTGATTTTCCATTACTTATAAATAGCATATTGGTTTTGTGTTAGTCGTTGAAAAAGTGGTTGCAAACGTAGTA
>JABFSO010000375.1 GCA_013140555.1 Cyclobacteriaceae bacterium
CTGTGGTTTGGAACCACCGAAATCGGACTTTATAAATATGATGGTACATCGTTTAGCCGGTATTTAGATACAGACGGGCTAATCAGTAATGATATTTATTGCCTATTGGAAGATACCAACGGAAAAATTTGGATCGGTACAAAGGCAGGACTCTCTCTGTACGATGGTAAAACATTTACCACAATAGAGATTCCATTGCCCAAAGACTTACCTCCAAACAAGAATGAACTCTATCACAACTCACGCTGGATATTCAGTAGCATGCAAACAAAAAACGGAAATCTGTGGTTCGCAACCATAGACGGTGTTTTTATCTACGATGGCAAATCCTTTACACCGTTTGTAGTAAATGATAAACAGGAAGGCTTTCTGAGCACAAACCATAACATCGAACGAATGCTAGAAGATAAAGAAGGTAACATTTGGTTTGGCGTGCGATCGAATGAAGGGGTGTATCGATATGATGGGAAAACAGTAACGAACCTAAAGCTGGAAGAATTATTTCAAGATGGACCCAAGCCCAAACCGCATGCGTGGGGTTGGCCACAAGTACAAGATAAAGACGGAAACATTTGGTTCGGCAATTGGGGTGGGGCTTATCGCTATGATGGCAAATCGTTTACAAGTTTTACAAAGAAGGACGGTTTATATGGTGGTGTTACACGCATCATCGAAGATAAAAATGGAAACCTTTGGTTCGGTGGAGATGCAAACGCAGGACTGAGTCGGTACGATGGTAAGTCGTTCACACGATTCACCACACGCCACGGACTTATCCATAGCAGCATTTGGTCCATTATAGAAGACAAAGCCGGAAACATTTGGATAGGTACCCGAGAAACAGGTCTTTCACGGTATGATGGAAAAACGTTTAGTACGTATTCAGAATTTAAACAATAGCCTTCACTTCAATCAGTAAGCAGTAAGCAGTAGGCAACACGCAGCGTTTCGAAACCCAACTAAATGACCATTGACTAATGACCAATGACTATTGACTAATGACCATTGACTATTGTCAATTATCTCCACTATTCATTTAAATAGATTGCTTAAGTCCGTACATGTTGATACAACGCAAACAATTTCCAGAATCGCTGATTTAGTTTTAAATCGAGGCGCGCGCGCGTAAAGTCATTGACTACAATCTCCACGGTTTCATCTTTGGTTTCGTATCGACCAATAAAGATCTCCCGTTCGGCTGTATAGAGGCCTATGTTGCTTTGGCAGAGATGAATATTTTGCCGTGTAACTTCCTCAAAGATCAACACATCATTCATTTGATAGCGCGGTACTGATTCGTGACACGGAATATTTGGATTAAAGCTCAATGCGAGCAGCGAATGATTATTAATTTCCGGCAGAACGATCTTCGGAAAACTGTCCAGGTCATTAAAGGATAACTCTTCGTAATGGCACTTTAAATAGATCGCATCGTTGATAATCGGTACTTGCTTGAGCTGTCGATTGATAACATGCTTTTCTTCTTCAATCAGTTTATCTCCATTATATTTAAGAATCTCATGAATCGAGAGATTCTGCGTAATAAATTGATTTAATGGAATGTTGAAATGATTAGCAATTTGAATGACAGTTTCTATTTTGGGTTCGGCCCTGTTTTCCTCATAGGAAGATATGTTCCCCCTGGTTAGCTCAAAAAGATCTGCAAATGCCTGCTGGCTAATCCCTTTGGTGGTTCTTACCTTCTTAATGTTGGCTCCAATTTTCGTCATGTAGGCAAATATAGGTGTAAATTATATTAGCAGCAATGCTAATATTTTTTGCAACTTAAAATTTATTTATTACGTTTGTTCAAGCACAACAAGCTGATCCGCATGAATACCATTGAAACTATCGAAGATTTCGCACTCCGGCTTGATTGTAAAATATTGTATAAGAATGAACAAAGCGGCATTCTTAAAATAGACAATCAGGCCGATGGTATCCATAACCTGATTCTCGGGTTCGCACCTCCCATCCTGATCATGGAACAGTATCTCTTTACGTTTAGAGAAGGCAACACCGAGATGTTTAAAACGCTCCTGCAAAAGAACCGGGACACGATTCATGGTGCCTTTGTGATTAGTGAGGAAGGTAATCGGGTGTTGTTCCGGTATACCATGCAACTACAGAATATGGATTTTAATGAATTTGAAAGCGCGCTGAACTCACTGGGATTATTGGTGAGTGAGTTTTCACAACAGCTCATTGATTTCTCCAAATTATAAACCGGATAGAACGATTGTTTTTTGTTAACCTTAAAAATTATCAGTCATGAATATCTTCAGAAGAATTTTTAGAATCGGCCAGGCTGAAATCCATGCCGCGGTGGACAAAATGGAGGATCCTATTAAGATGACGGAGCAAGGTCTGCGCGAGCTCCGCATCGATCTTACGGAAGCCATCGAGTCTTATGCGAAAGTAAAAGCACTCGCTATTCGCACCGAAAATGAGCAGCTCAACTGTGATCAACAGTCGAGAAGTTATGGCGAAAAAGCCATTTTAATCATGCAAAAAGCTCAGACTGGCCAAGTGGACTTATACAAGGCGGAAGAACTTGCGCGTGAGGCGTTGTCACTTCGCAGAAAATATTATTCCGAATCGGAGGAGCTGGGACAGCAGGTAGTAGCCTTGCAGCAATCGTCACGTGAAATGCAGCGCAACACTGAAATTCTCAAAGAAAACCTTGACAAGTGGGAAAAAGAGCTACGTACGCTGAGGGCACGAGTAAAGGTGAGCAGCGCCACCAAGCATGTAAATAAACAAATGGCCCAACTCGACAACAACGGCACGGTCTCGATGCTCCAGCGAATGAAAGCGAAAGTGGAAGATGAGGAAGCATTGTCGAAAGCCTATGGCGAAATGGCCCGCGATAAACACAGTCTGAAAGACGAGTTGGATGGCCTCCTAAAAGATGATTCATTTTCGATTGAAAAAGATCTTCAGGCTATCAAAGAAAAATTAGGTATCTAGCAAAACCATTATTTTCGACCAGCCTATGGCAAGTTTTGTAGACTTACTTTTTAATCCGTTGAGCAATGCGATCATGACCATTCTCACGGGCATTACCGCTCTGTATTGGATCACCACATTTCTGGTAGGCGACTTGTTTGGTGATGTTGGCATCGAAAGTGATTTGGACACTAATGGAGCGGACATCGATACGGATGTGGATGGCGGAGACGAAAATGCAGTAGAAAAATCGTTTTTTCAGAAGGCATTAGAATTTGTTAACATTGGAAAAGTGCCATTCATGGTGGTGTATTCTGTTTTCAAGTTCATAGCCTGGATGATAACCCTCACTTCATCGGTGTTGATGGGATTGACTGCGTGGGGCTGGAAATCGGTGTTTATCCTCATCCCGATATTTTTTATTGCTTATGTGATTACACGGTATGCAACACGGCCACTAATCAAGGTATATAGTGCGATGGGATATAACGGGGAAGAGCCACATGAACTTATGGGACGTATTGCCCGAATGAGAAGTACGATTTCGGGAGATTTGATTGGCGCTGCCGAGTTAAAAATACAAAGTGATATTATTCGCATCAATGTACAAAGCAAAACGGGTGAATCGATTGCTTATGATTCTGAAGTGATGATTAAAGCAGAATCGGCCGATAAGAAATTTTACCTGGTAGTGCCGGAGATCAATCTTTCAAATGTTGTTTAAAACTTACCATACACTTAAATAGAATCCTTATTATCTCTAACCTTAAAACTTACTAATACTATGGGCTTACTTGGTGGCATCGGCATCACGCTGATCGGTGGAATTGTGTTCGTTATATTTATCCTCCTGTTCGCATTCGCGAACTTCTACAAAAAAATACCGCATGGTCAGGCCATTGTGCGTACCGGTGTGGGTGGGGGTAAAGTTGCCTTCAATGCGGGTATGTATGTGATTCCGATTCTTCACCGAATGGAAATCATGGATATCTCGGTAAAAAAATTACAGATCGATCGCCTCGAAAACGATGGTCTTATTTGTAAAGACAATATTCGTGCAGATATTAAGGTAGCCTTCTTCGTTCGTGTGAACAAAAGCGTGGACGATGTATTAAATGTAGCCCAGATCATTGGAACAGAAAGAGCCAGTGATGTGGAAACACTACGTAATCTTTTCGAAGCAAAATTCTCGGAAGCCTTAAAAACAGTTGGTAAGAAATTCGATTTCATAGAACTCTACGAAGCACGCAGAGAGTTCAGAACAGAGATTCTGAATATCATCGGCACCGATCTGAACGGATATATTTTGGATGACTGCGCTATCGATTATTTGGAACAGACTGAAATGAAGTTCTTAAGCGCTGGAAACATCCTGGACTCGCAGGGTATCAAGAAAATTACGGAGCTCACCGCAGAACAAAATATAAAAGCCAATCTGATCAGACGCGAAGAAGAGAAAGTCATTAAGAAGCAAAACGTGGAAGCCCGTGAAGCCATTCTGGAATTGGAGCGCCAAATGACGGAAAAGGAAGAAAAGCAATTCAGAGAGGTCCAAAACATTCGTTCACGCGAGCGAGCCGAGATTCAAAAGGTGCGAGAGGAAGAAAGATTACGAGGAGAAACCGTCCGCATCAAAACAGATGAATCGCTGGCGATACAGGAAGAGAATAAACAGCGTCAGGTGATTATTGCTGAAAAGAATAAGCAACGGACCAATGCGGTAGAAACCGAGCGCGTAGAAAAAGACCGCATGTTGGAAGCCACGGAACGTGAGAAGATCGTAACCATGGCTCAAATCGAAAAGGAAAAAACTTTAGAGGTTGAGCGTAAAAATATTCAGGATGTGATCCGCGATCGCGTTCGTTTGGAGAAGGGCGTTGTGGAAGAACAACAAGGAATAAAAGATGTGGAAGCGTTCCGTGAAGTAGAACGGAATAAAACCGTGAGCATCACGCTGGCGAACCAACAAGCAGAAGAGAAATTGATTTTCACAGTAAAGGCAGCTGAGGCTGAAAAGAGAGCCGCTGAAGAAAAAGCAAAGCAGATGATCATTGATGCAGATGCACACAAAGAATCTGCGGTAAAGCAAGCTGAAGCGCGCAAGATACTGGCAGACGCGAAGTCCCGCGAAGATGCAACGCTTGGATTATCAGAAGCTGAGGTGATGTTGGCCAAAGCAGACGCTTCGGAAAGACAAGGAATCGTGGATGCTTCCAATATTGAAAAAATGGCGGAAGCCAGACGGAAGGAAGGATTGGCGCAAGCGGAAGTAACGAAAGAAAAGGCGTTGGCGGAAGCGGCCGGCATCGAAGAAAAAGCGGAAGCCATGAAGAAGCTGGATACAGTCGGGAAAGATCACGAAGAATTCAAGTTGTTGCTCACGAAAGAAAAAGAGATTCAACTCGCACAGATCAATATTCAGAAGCACATCGCTGACGCTCAAGCGAAGATTTTGGGTGAAGCCTTGAAGACTGCGAAGATTGATATCGTTGGCGGAGAAACGATGTTCTTCCAGAATATCATTAACCAGATTTCGAATGCGAAAGGTTTTGATCGTTTGATCAATGAAAGTGAAAACGCTACACAACTCAAAACTGCGCTGTTAGGCGATGGTGAAAGGGGAGGAGATCTATTAGATCGTGTCAAAGAATTTGCCGGCAAGTACAACATTACTACAAACGATATTAAAAATCTGACGATCTCCAGCCTGATTCTGAAAATGCAGCAGAAGAGCACCGATGATGACCGTCCATTGCTAAGCAACCTGGCAAACCTGGTAACGAGTTTAGGTTTAGGTAACAAAAAACTGTAATATCTAAAGATGGGTTTATCGGGAGCCTCTCGTGGGCTCCTGAACCTACAGTTGGTCGGGAAAGGAAATGCACGCAGTAAAATGAGTGCTTGAAAATTCATCATCGTTTATCATTTTCAAATGGCAGGTACTGAAAACATAAATGCGAAACTGGATTCCGGAACATATGAAATCATCCGGAAGCGACTGGAAGAACAACGATTGGATTTGTTGGAACGGTTGGCGAAGCTGAATAAAGTCCGAAAGGAGATCTTCAACTCAAGCGGTTTTCAACTGGCCTCCAATCAGCGTATCACAACGGAGAACAATGGTATTGCGCGCGGCATCATGGCCTTTGGCAATCTGACCATCTTCGGCTATAATGTTCATTTTGGTTTGCGCGAGAATATCAAGCTCAGTGATGTTTTCAGTATCTATCAATTTACGGGCGATCACTTTACACAACAGCCCCTAACACTCCTGGAGGATGAAAATTTTATTACCGACTTCCATAATTTATATAAGTACTACCGCGATTCTATTTTTGCAAAGTTTCATAAGACAGAGAACTACTTGTATCTGATCTTTCAAACCGGTAAAAGTCTGGAGGATCGAAAGGCATTTAAGTGGCTGATCAAAGATGAGAAACTAATATATATTGATGATCGAAGTGTTCATGAAGTAAAAAGAGCCGCACAGCACGAATTCGATTGGATACGAACCGACCTCAGCCACCGCAGGCTGGGTTTACATCCGCACGTTTCAGTATTGGATAAAGTATTCATCGAAGCCGTACACGGAGACATTACGTTCAAGATTGAAAACAATACTGATACGGGCCAAGGAATTTATTCCGAACCTGTATTGAATAAAGATCAACAACTGGACGATGCGGAATATCATTATGCCGATCTCGGAAACCTGATCCCGGTTAAGATAAAACCGTATGGTGAGGATTTTCGTGGCTACATCTTTAACGTGCGCACCAAGCAGGTTCTGGCGGTAAATAGTTTATTGGATGCTGGTGTTCTTCTACCCGACAATCAGGGAATCATTTTCCCGAACGGCTATTATCTGCAAAGTGGCGATCACAAGCTATTTGATCTGAACGTAGCGGAGTTGGAATTTAACAACAGCATTGCTTCTCCGAATGGGGAAGATTTTTTGTATGTATTCTATCAGAAGCTGACCAACACCTACGTGTTGATGTCCTACAACATGATCGCCCAACAAGTGGAAACACCGATCATCTGTAATGGCTTCACGGTGTTTAGTGATGGAATGCTCGTGTATTTCAAATCCGAAAGTGAAGCAATAAGGCATCATCAGGTACAAATCTGGCATACGCCCTATACCACCACATTGCAAGAAAATAAGGCCATGAGCAATAACGTGGTCTATAAGATTGGCAACAAAGCGATCGTCAGTGCGATGAGCGAAAGCCAGGAGGTGGTGCAGCTTTTGCAGAAGGAAGACAGCTACGAAGACCTGTATGAAGACATCCAAAAACGTGCGAACGATATTGTTGACTCTTATTTCTGGCTTCAAGATGAGAGTACATTCGCGCTGTCTGTCCCTTTAAAACAAATTAAAGCGATTGCCAATACGGCCATCGATGAGTTTGCCAAAGTACAGGCACAGCGTAAGCACGCCAAGGATAACCTCATCGCCATACAAAAGCGAGTGGATCAACTGGTAATCGATATCAAGGGTGCTACCATCACATCACTCGATCAACTGATCAAATTGCTGGCATCTACACGTAGCTTGCAAGGCGCAGCGATTGACTTGCAAAACGTACGCTATATTGATACCAATGCGGTCAACGCATTAAAGGAAATACTCAGTCAATACAACAGTTCACTGTCGCAGAACACGGTACAATTTTTATTGAAAGAGGAAGCACTTGCTCCGTATGAAACGAAAGTTCTTGATCTGAAGAAACTGGTCAGCACGGTTACCAAAGTAATCGACTCGCAACCGGTCGAGCAAGCGATTAAAGAAATTTCCGCTGGACTGGAATTACTCATTGATATACTCAATAGTCTCAAAATTGACGACACCACGCAAACTACACGTATTGTCGAGAAGATATCATTGATTTTTGCTTCATTGAATGAAGTGAAAGCTGAACTAGTGCGCATCACTACCGCGCTGAGAGCCCAGGAGTCGACCGGTCAGTTTTATGCACAACTTTCGTTACTGGATCAGAGCATTGTAAACTTCCTCGATGTATCCAGCACTCCGGAAAAGTGCGATGAGTATTTTACGAAGGTAAGTATTCAGGTAGAAGAGCTCGAAAGTAAGTTTGCAGACTTCGATGAGTTCATCGTAAAAATAGCGGACAAGCGTGATGAAGTCATCAAGGCATTCAATGGAAAGAAGGAAATGCTGGTGGCCCAACGCAACAAGCGTACGACTGCTCTGGAACAAATTGGTTTGCGGGTTCTGAAAAATATCGAGAATAAGGCACAGTCGTTCGACAACAAAGAGAGTATCTACGCTTTTTTCTCTACCGACTTAATGATTGATAAGGTACGTAACCTTAAAGATGAATTAAAGGAGCTGGGAGATGTGGCAAAAGCTGAAAATCTGGAAAACCTTTTAAAGGTTTCGCAGGAAACGGCCCTCCGAAATCTCAAAGACAAGACGGATCTTTTTGTGGATGGTCAGAATATCATTTCGCTCGGCACATATAAGTTTACGGTCAATAAGCAGGTGATTGACCTCACCATCGTGCGAAGAAATGAAAGCCTTTTCTATCACCTGATTGGTACCAGCTTTTATAAGCAAGTGAGCGATGAATCATTGTACCAACATCGCGCTATCTGGGAGCAAGAACTGATATCCGAAAACACGGACGTTTATCGCGCTGAATATTTAGTCTATCAAACCTATCTGGAAAGTCTTCAGCACCACGAGCCTTGGAACTATGAAGCTTTCTTAAAAGATCGAACCGAGCGAGACTACGGAGCCGGCCATCTGAAAGGTGTTCATGATGCCGATGCATCAGTCGTTTACCAGGGATTGAAAAAACTTCAGACTGAACTGGGCATACTTCAGTTTTCTCCCAGCGTTCGCGTTTCAGCTCAATTGTTTTGGTTTGGATTAGACGATGTTTCACGTAGCAAATTGCAGCAATTGATCACGGCAGCTTATGCGATTCAGGAGAGTTTTCCGCAAAGTAAGCGTGCTCGTTTCGTAGAAGATGAACTGTCTTCTCGGTTTGCTCAGTCGAAGATCCCTTATAACCCTGCGAACGCCAATGATGTGGCACAATATCTTTATGTAGAGTTGTCTGTTTCCAAACATTTTACATGCAGTCAACAATCGCTACAGCTTAAAAAAGCATTCGATGAATACCTGGTGGCACAAAAGCGAGCCACGGTTTTCTCGCAAGAAATTAATAACACCAACTTTGATACACTCGAGCGATTCTATATTATCCAAAGCTGGCTGGAGGCATTTATGCAAACCGGAGCCCGCTCAGACGATAAGCTGTATCTGGATGAAACCGCTTGCATGATTCTTTTCAAAGACCATTCATTCAAAGAACATGTAGCAACGGATACGATTGAATTTATCGGCTTAAAAGGAACACATGCGGTGATTTATGGTGAAGGAAAGTACGTCTTGAAGTTTCATCATTTCATGACTAAAATGGGCAGCTATTTTAACACGATTGTGCCCGCCTTTACGTCATTCAATCAACTCAAAGAACAGTTGGTGAAAGCCTATCGTCAGGAATTGAAGATCACCGAACTGGAGCCTAAAGTGTTGAGTTCATTTGTGCGAAATCGCTTGATCAATGAAGTGTACTTTCCGTTGATTGGTGCCAATCTTGCGAAACAAATTGGTGCAGCCGGAGACGATAAACGCACAGCTCGCATGGGAATGTTGCTGCTGGTATCACCTCCGGGTTATGGTAAAACAACTTTGATGGAATACTTGGCGAAAACGATGGGGCTTCACTTTGTAAAAATCAATGGACCTACCATTGGTCATAGCATCACATCGATTGATCCGCACGAAGCCACCACGTCAGGAGCAAGGGCGGAGCTTAAGAAAATAAATCTTTCCTTTGAAATGGCAGACAATGTGATGTTGTATGTGGACGATATTCAGCATTGCAGTGCAGAGTTTCTGCAGAAGTTTATTTCATTGGCTGATGGTCAGCGAAAAATGGACGGCATTTTTGAAGGCGAAAGCAAAACCTATGATTTGCGTGGAAAGCGATTCTGTGTGGTAATGGCAGGAAATCCGTACACCGAAAGTGGCGAGCAATTTAAAATTCCGGATATGTTGGCGAACCGTGCCGATGTTTACAATCTGGGAGATGTGATTGGTAGTTCCGATCAGTTATTCAAACTCAGTCTGATTGAAAATTGTGTGGCTGAGAATCGCTATCTCCAGCGAATTAGCAATCGCAGTTTTGACGATCTGTATAAACTCATCAGCTATATTGAGACCAATACGGACCTGCTACCGGAACTGGAAGGAAATTACAACCAGCAGGAAGTAGATGATGCCATTGCGGTATTGCGGAGCATTATACGAATTCGCGATGTGGTCATGCTGGTGAACCAGCAATACATTGCAAGTGCTGCTATGAAAGATGCCTATCGTACGGAGCCTCCGTTCAAATTACAGGGATCCTACAGAAACATGAGCAAGATGGCAGGAAAAATTGTGCCGCTGATGAATCCGGAAGAAGTGAACACATTAATTCTTTCGCATTACGAAGGTGAATCGCAGACGTTGACATCTGATGCCGAGGCCAATTTGCTGCGACTCAAAGAGATTGCAGGATTCCTTACACCTCAGCAGACGGAACGATGGAATCAAATCAAGGAAATCTTTGTGAAGAACAATAAATTCGGAGGTCTGAGCGAAAGAGATTCTTCCGGTCAAATGCTGGCTCAACTGAATTCATTTAACGAGCATCTGGAGTCCATTGCAAAAGCGATTATTGGAAGTAGGTGAATTGGGCGGGGTGGTCTAGGCTAACATCTCAATCAACAACCAAACATAATCCTGTATGCAGCCTGCTAATTAATTGTCACAGTGACTCGGAAATTGACGAACTAAAAAATTGGAAACCGGAAAACACACTGGCGATTATTTACAAAACAGAAGTCACTGAAAATAATCAGGTAGCCACTAAAAATACCTTACCTCAAACGGAACGAACGTGGTGGCAGAAACTTTTCGGCTTCTAATCATCCTGATTAAGACAACAATACTTTTTTTGGAGGAGTGAGAGGGAAGCACGAAATTTGAAACAATGATCGATTGGGTATAAAAAATGCATGTACTTATTTTGTAACGCCACCATTGACTAGACAACGTTGATGAAGAACTTTCTATTAAATGTTTGGTCTCGGTTCACAGAAAAAGAGGATCACTATGATATTACAGAGCTGGAGGAATTCTCGGAAGAACACCACAGAGCCGGACTTCGGGAGATAAAACGTCAGTCTGAAGAAGATGTACAGGCAAGAAAAAATCGAAACGTTGAATTCGTTTGGTGCCTGGTGGGAAACATTGTTGAAGAGCATCCGGTTGGAGAGAACAAAGAGATAAAAAGAGGAACAAAACATTTCTCACCCGGCACCAAGGTATACTGCTTTCCACCATTGTGGGGAGACGGTTATGAAAAGATCTATGTAATAGGCCGCCCGCGGCAAAGTTCGCGGTTTATCAAGGTGATCATAAAAAGTAATCTTGTTACCAATTGGAGATTGCAAAAGGTATTCAAGCCGCACATCAAACAAGAGATGATAAAAAACAATGGCTGGGACGAGACAGAAGAATCAAGGGAAAGAGCATTAACATTATTGAATTCGATTCTTAAAAGTAGAGCAGGAGAGAAGCAAAACCGTAAGGGGAATAACGTGAACTTTCTGCACCGCTTGTTCACGCAATTCCGCAAATCCTGAATCAGACTACACCATTATTTTTGGCAGAGTGGAATAGAAGCACACGATTTGAAACAATGGAATGGAATACAATATAGTACAATAGAAATTGGAGTAAGCTGCACTTACTGATATTAAAGACCCATTAAAAAAAATGACTATGAAACATGTACTTGGCCTATTAATTTTCTTAATGATCTCAGGTTCGGTTTACTCGCAAGTGGACTCATTAAAATACCAAGAGTTAAAAAAACAAATTCTTTCGCAAACTAAAGAAGGCGGACAATTGGACTTCTTTAGTCCCATTAAGGGCCATGAATATGATGGCGTTGAAATAAAACCAAAAATATTCACCACAAAACTTGGAGTGGCTTTGATGAAGTGGGGAAAAGCGAATTATGAAATGGGAATAACAAAAATAGAAGATGCTTACTTGATCTATTCCGAATACAAAGGACGAAAGATTAATCAAAGAGAAGTTGAATACATTCGAATGGGATTCAATAGAGAATTGGATAGGTAACTCTTTTCAACAAAAGCTATAAAACATTTGCTACGAGATGGCAGATAACTACTTCGTGGTAGTCACAAAACCGCCACCATTGTTTAACGAACACCTCACAGCAGCCATGAGCCACTTCACACCGTACGCGAATCACTTCGCGTCAGTCAGTTACCAAGTAGCACTGTACAAAGACCATCTCACAATAGCCACGGACCACCTCGTACCGTTTACAAACCACTTCCCATCAGTCATGGCAAACGTGCGCTGACCACAGGCCACTTCGTGTCGTGCGCGTGCCACCTCACATAGGGTATAAACCGGATTGCACTGGTCACGAACCACTTTGCATTGGATGCGGGCAACTTCGTATTGGTTTCGGACTACCTCGCACCGGATTAAAATAACCGACTATGAAAACATTTTACGGATAGGATAAGGGCTCTTGAATAGGAATCGGTAGAGTCGATTTATTTATCTTTTAGCTACTAAAAAAAATAGATGGATGCAACCGCTCGATGGTCAAAAAAAGCCAAACAACGTGCCAAACCATTTCCGGTTACATTAACAGAAGAAAATATAGTTGTAAAAAAAGATATAAAAAGAGCAACCGGCATGGGGAATGAGCGCGTATCCATTCACAAGTACACAATAACGTACTACTATATGTCACACATCAAAAATGTAGAAGCTTTTGGGAAGCTCACGGGCATCTGCACCGGGTACGGAGGAAAATTTAAACCCGGAAATCCTAACCTCCAGGCTCATGTGATGTCGGCCTTAATGAACAACGCACGTCAGGTAATGAGTGAAGTCCACTCGGCAAAAACCGAATACGACAATGCTACCAACACGCGCGAACTCACATTCAAAGACATCAAGCGTTTAGGTACGCGCATCATCAGCGCGTTGAAAGCCAACGGTGCCGGCAAATTAACCATTGCCGATGCGCAGGCCAGTGTGCGTAAATTCAATGGCACCAAATCAGCACGCAAGGTGGCAGAAAAACCAAACGCTGAAGGCGAACTGCAGACGAAAGTCAGACGCGCTCGTGGCCTTGACTTTATCTCGGTAGCGGAGAACTTTGCCAAACTGGTCGAAACGGTTTCGGCTGATTCCAGCTACCATGTAAATGAAATGGAATTTTCGGTAAACAACCTGAGGAGCTTGTCGTCCACGTTGATCGCTTTAAACGATTTGGTGAACGATACTACCGCGAAGCTAAACAGGGCGCGCAGTAAACGAGATAATTTGCTGTACGGCCGTGAAGGTAATTTAGTAGATACCGGCATGGCAGCGAAACAATACGTGCGTTCTGCTTTAGGTCCAAAGAGCGATGAGTACTCGGAGATTAAACAAATTCGTTTCACTAAACCCAACGCGTGATGCTACCACATCGATTATAAAAACCTCTGCAGCCAACTGCGGGGGTTTTTTCTTGTCTTATTCAGTTTAAATCTGGCATATTCTGCTATTCAATTTTATTCCTATAAATCTTACTTGTTTAGACTACTTTTAGTTCGTTAAAACGCCAGCTACTGCCACCCTTCAGCAATCTTCCTTGAAGTTATGTAATTTATATTATGTTAAGTAAATATAAATGCTACTGCCCATTTAATAGGCCTGAATTGGTATGGCTACATAAATTGTATCTTGCAAACACTCAAAATTCTACCGAAAAGTGTACCAGCTGTTAAGCTGCAGTTAACATTATTAAAGATATCCTGTTAAGTTTGCAGCTTATGGTTAGAAAAGGGATAGCTTGTGTCATTCTCTTAAGCATGGTTTTACACTGTGCTAGTCGACTGGACGTTCTAAATTATTTGTATCAGCAAAGGCATCAAATCGCTTATTCGATCGGATTCATTTCGGAAATACCTATCGCCATATGTAATAGCGATTATGATTTCGGTGGTGGTCTTGTTTTTGAGGATGGAGCCAATCAATCAGAATCAAATGCACCAACAGGCATGCCGTTAGCACAAGAGATCAATCTTTTCTTTTCAACTACTACCCTACCAGCATCCACCATTCGTTCTCTTCTTTTTGATTTATTGCCAACTGCCTATCAGAAGCAGTTATTGAATCAATACCTCGTTTCTATCTTTCATCCTCCCGCTGTTGCTTAATTAGCTATCCTGTCATCAGGATTTTCTACGTGCTGTCAACGCACGTCTGATTTCATTTTTCCAATTTATCAATTCAACTATGGATTTCCCTGTCTTTCATTTTGACTGGCTCAATGATCGTTTCCTCATTGCAGTCATTGCTATACTTCACGTTTTAATTAACCACGGCTTGGCCGTAGGCTTTGTTCCTTTTGTAACATGGATGGAACAGAAAGGAGTTTCCGGAGGCACTTCCGATCAAATTACTAACCCTGAGTGGGACAATCTTGCTTACAAACTTATGTGGGTGGCTTTCATCATTACCACTACAGTGGGCGCCATGACAGGTGTTGGCATTTGGTTTTCGGCTGCGCTGGTCAGCCCCACTTCTATTGCGAGTCTGATTCGTGTGTTCTACTGGGCCTGGTTTGTGGAATGGCTCGTATTTGTAACCGAAGTAGTTTTGATTCTTATCTACTTTCTCACTTGGAAGAACAGCAACAAAACGCTTTCGGCCAAATTACGCCATATCAGGCTAGGCTGGTTTCTCAGTATTTTCTCGTGGATCACCATGGCCATCATCGTGGCTATACTTGGCTTTATGATGGACCCAGGAAATTGGAATGCAAGTCATAACCTACTGAACGGATTTTTAAATCCTATTTACTTGCCGCAACTATTCTTCCGCACGCCTACTGCTATGGTCGTTGCCGGAATATTTGCCTTTTTTCTCATCCTTCTATTTACGGATCGTTATTCAGAACTACGTGTAAAAGCTGTAAGAGTAGTTTCAATTTGGATCATCGGCTGGGTTCCGTTCTCGCTAGTCGGTGCCATTGTGTACTACCGCGCGATGCCTTCGGCTATGATCGCCAATTTAAGTACAGCCGTAGGTTCGATGGATTTTGCGCAGTACTATGACTTGTTAAAATATTTTATCGTTGGTGGAATTTCGCTCGCTGTTGTCATTTCTGTATTTGGTCTACTAAAACCGAGGCAAGTGCGATTATATATGGTGGTGATTCCGATGTTGATGGCATTTGGCTTTTTAGGAATCTTTGAACGCGTGCGGGAATTTATTCGCAAGCCATATGTTATTGGCGGCTATCTCTATTCCAATTTGTTGCGTGTGGAAGACTACCCGCTCTACAAACGCGATGGGGTGTTAAAACATGCTACCTATACATCTGTCACCGAAATCAATGATGATAATATGATAGAGGCAGGTAAAAATGTTTTCATGCTTACCTGCAGTCGTTGTCATACCACACAAGGTGTGAACTCCATTGTGTATGTATTTGAGCGAATGTATGGCTTTGAAAAACCCTTGAATGAAGCTTCGATGAAAGCATACATCCCGTTTATGCACGAGGGCAGAACGTACATGCCACCCTTTCCGGGAACGGAACGCGAGTTGGATGCTTTGGTAGCCTACATCAAAAATATTCAACAAACGAGTGACCCGCTGTACGGTGCGCAAGACGAGGGCGTTGTCATCAACAAGCTCAATAACGCACGTGCTGCTGTCAAAATCATGGAGAAGCAGCAACAGGAAGAAGAGGCTTTGAAAGCCACAGCCGAAAAGAAAGACCAACTCACATTAGAAAAGAAATAAATTATGTTTCGACCGATATTATTGCAAATAGATCAAACTCCTGTTCCGAATGATATTCCACTGGAGCTGCCACTTCCGGAATGGCTGCTGATCGTGCTTCTGGTGTTTTCGTTTTTATTGCACATTGTTTTTGTAAACCTGATGTTGGGTGGCTCGATACTCACCTTGGTGGCTCAACTCAAGGGATTAAAAGATAATGATTACGATACGCTGGCGCATGAGATTGCCAAGACGATTACTGTTAACAAGAGTTTAGCCGTTGTGTTAGGTGTCGCTCCTCTTCTTTCCATCAACACGCTCTACACTCTCTACTTCTATTCTGCCAATGTCCTTACGGGGCTCATGTGGATTTCCATAATCCCGATGGTAGCGATCGCATTCCTGCTCACCTATCTGCACAAATACACATGGAAAGCGTTGCACAACAACAAGCCCATGCACATTGTAATTATCGCATTGGCGGTGCTGGTTTTTTTGTTTATACCATTGATCTTTCTTACCAACATCAACTTAATGCTCTTCCCCGAAAAGTGGGGTACTATTCAAGGCTTCTTTAGTGCGTTGATGTTGCCGAATGTTTTTCCACGCTATCTACACTTCATTTTTGCTTCTTTGGCCGTTACCGGATTATTTCTGTTCTGGTACATCGGCAGAAAAAATTACCCCTTTGAAGAGGAGTTCGTAACGCTCACACGCTACGAAGTAAAGAAGAAAGCGTACTCCCTTACGTTGGCTGCTTCGGTAGCGCAATTTATTATAGGACCGCTGGTGTTAATTACACTGCCCTCCAAAGGTATCGGCTACAATTTAATTATTATCATCTTCACAGGAGCTTCCATCGCATTACCTGCGATGTGGTGGATTTGGAAATCCATTACCGGACCAGAGGCGGATATCAACAAACACTTTGGGAAGGTAGCAATAGCGCTAAGCATTACCGTTATTTTCATGGGCTCGGGTAGGCATGTTTATCGTGCCAATGCATTGGCGCCCCATCAGGCTTTGGTAAAGGCGAAGACAAAAGAATTTCAACGACTCTCAGCCGAGGCCCGATTGAATCCAGAGGTGGAAAAAGCTGAACTGGAAGTGGATGCTTCTTTGGGAAAAGTAGCAAAAGGTGCGGCCATCTTTAAACAGAATTGTGCAGTAT
>JABFSO010000307.1 GCA_013140555.1 Cyclobacteriaceae bacterium
GAAGCTCGGCACCAATTATCCCTATGGCCCTTTTGAGTGGTGCAATAAAATTGGAATTGAGAATGTCTACCACCTCCTCAACACCGTCTACCACGACACCCACGATGAGCGATACAAGATTTGTGCGTTGTTGAAGAGAGAATATTTGACTTAGAGGTTATTCACTCTTTCCGAATCTATATTCTAGTGAAATTCCATAAGTCAAGAATGGCATGTATCGAAGATTGATTTGCGCATTAGGAGCCGGTGCTCCGCTAGGAATATAAATTTGAGGAACACTAAGACCAGAATCGTATATAGACGAGAAAGGTACAACACCCGCTAAAACGCCCTTTAGGATAAAAGATTTTCCAAGGGGTATAGATGGGCCAAGACCTAAGACTAGATTAAATTGGTTATAGAAACTGTTCGTTAAAATGGATCGGGATCCATTGTCAGATTTTGAAAGGAGTGCACCAGAACTATTTCTGATTTCAAGCGTGCTTTTGTAAGAATTGCCGAGCGAAATATCAAAACCTCCAGTCAAATAAGAAATAGTCCCAGGTTCTATCTATTCGAAGATAGATTCCAGTATAACTTAACTTTCCATCTTCAGTAATCAATGCAGGTTGGGTGTTATAGGTGCCGTTCATAGTAGGTTTGAATGGAAGGCTGATAAAGCAAAGACCACCTCTCACACGGATTATTTCGCTCGCCTTAATAGTTAATCCGAACGACACATTCGAGCCGCCTCCTGATTCAACTTTATCAAAAGTGCTTGTTAGCAATCCAGGCAAATCAATTGTATTAGATGACCCTTGATAGGTAAACTCAAAACCTACCTTTTGACTAAACGTTTCAATATTTAGAACAGCCAAAATGGCAACAAGAAGAATTGTCCTCATACTAGTTCATGTTTTGAAAAAGAAAAATAATGTTGATTTTTTGCCCTGACCTCCTTACTTCCACTGTCATACTCCTCGCCAAATTTCTCGGTTAATATACGTTGCAACCACGTGCGAGCTTTTAAAAGCCTGGGTATAAACTGGGATATCCGGAGGTAATTCAGGCAATCGGAAGGATATGTTGCGGAAAATGGCATAGGTAAATCGACAAATCATAAATTTAGCAAATCGGTGATATATCAACTATTCTGGCGTCTAATAATGTTTAGAATAGTTACTTTGCTTTCCTAAAAAGTTGAAATGCACTAGGACATTAAAATCACCGACTACCTTCTCAACCTCAAGATCCACGATCAGCTAAAATTTGCGCGGTGTTGAAGAGAGAAGTGTAACTTGACTAAGTTATAGTTATTCCTTCACGATGAACACTCGCTTTTATTCAAACCATTTTTTCCTACTTTTTTTAGGCGGACTAGCAGGAGGCTGCGCTTGGCTAATACATCCTGTTTTCGTGGTGTTAATGTGGTTACCCTTGTTATGGGTAGAGAAAAAGTTTAGCGAAAATAACAGCCCTCAAAAAATTGGACGACTGAAGCATTATACGTCACTTTTCAAAAGGCTATACGTATTCTTTTTTACCTGGAATACAATGGCCGCGTTTTGGCTGTTAGCAATCAACACAACAGGTGGCATTTTTGCATTGGTGGTTATCCCAGCCATTATGACGATACCTGTGTTACTGTTTCATTTCCTAAGCTTTAAGCTATCGGTTATATACAAGGGTCTGATTTTTATTTGTTGTTGGCTTGCCTATGAATTTCTTCAACATCATTGGGAATTGGCTTGGGTATGGCTTACGCTGGGTAACTCTTTGGCTTCGGTTCATTACTTAGTACAATGGTATGAATACACCGGAGTTTTGGGCGGAAGTCTTTGGATTTTGGTGGCATCGGTTTTATTGTTTGAATCGTGGCAGCAAGCGGAGAACCGTATAAAATATATTGTGGCGCTAAGTACGTGGTTGCTATTGCCTCCATGTTTTAGTATATACCTGTATGTTACTCATGTGGAAGAGGGAATAGAAACTGAAATCGTTGTGGTTCAACCGGACTTTGATCCCTACACTGAAAAGGCGCAAGAAGACCCAGGCTACATTTCTATCTACCATCAAAATTTGCGGCTAGCGGCATTAGCAAAAAGCAAGACTACAGAAGACACTGATTTGGTGCTTTTTCCCGAGTCGGCCAGCAGTTCTTTTTTGGACGAAAAAGCCTTGGCAACAGGGAGCAATTGGCCGCTCGACTTTAGGCAATTGGTGGATACATTAAAACAATTTTCATCCACAGATCTCTTGTTGGGTATGAACACCTACACAGTGGTGAATGAATTGCAGAAAGATGACCCTACGGTTATTCAATCAAAAAGCAGGAAATTCTTTTATCGAAGCTATAATTCCGCATTATTTTATCAAACGGATTCCGTGAATCAGATATATCATAAATCTATTTTGGTTCCGGGGGGTGAGATGTTCCCATTTTTGCCATTGTTCAAAAAGATTTTTTTCTTCTACGACTTTAAAGACATTACCACTCCGCAAAAAGAACGAGTTGTTTTTAAGAGAACGGATAGCGTTTCATTTGCCCCGTTACTTTGCTATGAATCAACCTTTGGCGAATATGTGGGTGACTATATTAAAAAGGGTGCCACGATACTCTGTGTAATGACCAACGATGCCTACTGGCAGGGAACACCTGAGCCACAGCAACATTTATTAATTGACCGGTTACGCGCTGTTGAATACCGAAGAAGTATTGCGCGCGCTTCGCATCATGGGCATTCCGGATTTATCAATCAAAAAGGAGATTTTGAACAGCTAACAGCCACTCAAGTGCAGGTAGCTGTAAGGGGAAATTTGCACGCAAACAATGCGGCCACTTTTTATTTGCAGCATGGCGATTTTATAGGCAGGGTGGCCTTATTTCTACTTTGTATTTTACTTGGTGCGCGATTAATAGCACTTGATCACAAGCGAGTGGCATAATGAATACTACTCAAACTCATTCTTTCTTTTTGGCCTTCAACTCATTTGGTCATTTTCATTGTCAAAGTTAAACCCTGACAATCCGAAGGATTCATAAGCGAATCGACTAACTCTTTAAATTCTATTGCATAATTCAGACCGAACTGCGTATTCTTTTGATAAAAAAAGGCAGACCGTAAAGCCTGCCGATTTTCGAATTAGCTATCAATCAAAGCCAAGTTTATTGCTTAACAAGATTAAAGATATATTCACTAGTGCCAGCAGTTCTTCCACCGGGAGTGATAACAATGGAAGAAGATGGTAAAGTGCAAGTAAAATTAAGGGTAGTACCATCCCCATTTGTACTTACAGTTGTAAGAGTTGAGGTGCGGAAACAATTGGGTGTGCTCAACGTAATCGTATTTGAAGCGACATTTGCAGTAGCACTACAACTTGCGCTATTTGTGCCACCACTAGTAATGCTCACACCAGTAGCGTCCGCAGAAAAAGAAATCTTAAACCCTGTAAACTCAGACGTAACATTAGTTGAGCCTTTTGTAACTGCGCCTAAAATGTATGATTTGCCTTGTATCTTGTCTTTCAGAGTTAAGGTAGGCTCATCTGTATTACTTTTTTTACAATTGGCTAAACTCAAAAGAAATAGAGTAGCGGGTACCCATGCAAGAGTAATTATTCTTGTGATTTTCATTTTTCAATTATTTTAATAGGTTGTTTATTAGTTTTTTATGAAACGCATGGCTTTGCTATTGTTGCCATCCAAAACGGTAAGAACGTAGATACCGGAGGCTAATGCACGAACATCTAATCGTAATCTGTTATTCGTGTATTGACTTGGCAATTCTACTAAAGAGCCATTCTGTTGCACCACTTTTCCTGTAGCTTCAGCGCTTACGTTGTCAACGAATAGATAATCAGTTGTTGGGTTAGGCCAAATACTGGCTACTTGAGATAAGTCTTCAAGACCCGTTATTACACTTACAGTAAATTTGTTTGATGCTTTGCTTACACATCCGCCACCGGCATCTGCTTTGGCATAGTAAATGCCGTCAGCCGTTACCTGACTAGCAGGATTAAAAGTAGGCCCGGTTGAAAGGGCAGTAGTTGTTCCTTCTTTAAACCAACTTAAAACCTGTGCATTCGCGGTGGTGAGCACCTCTATCCCGCTTTGAGTTTGTACGATAACAACCGGTGCCACCGGTGCAATGCACACAGTTTGTTTAACCGATGTTGCTGCATTGTAATTGTTATTACCGGCTTGGCTGGCCGTAATTTCCACGTTCCCTCCTCCAACCGGGGTTGCGTTTCCATTGGCGTCAATGGTAATTCTGTCAGTGGGTGTAGCGGAATAACTAACAGGTAAAGCGGA
>JABFSO010000450.1 GCA_013140555.1 Cyclobacteriaceae bacterium
TTCGCAGCCTCCACTTTTTCTCCGAGCATCACAGCCACCTGAGGTTTGCCATCAATATCGGCAGCTAACACTAAAATCAAATCATCAAACTGATTACGCAAGGCGTATGCGATATTTTTCAAACCATCAACTGTAGGTACACTTACGCGCTCAATGATTAATGAGTAACCATTGCTCTTCACTACTTTGGTAGCCAGCACATCTTTTATTTGATTGGCTTGTTGCTGATAGATGATCTCCAGTTTTTTCTCTAACGCTTGCTTTTCATCTGCTAATGATTGCACGGAAGCCACCACATCTTTTGGATTTTTCAATTGCGATTTGATTTGCTCCAATTGGTTATAAAATCCGTTGAGGTATTCAAATGCGCCATCCGCAGTTACGGCTTCAATTCTCCGCACGCCTGCTGCGACAGAACTTTCAGAAACAATTTTCAACAAACCAATTTGTCCGGTGGCTTTTACGTGCGTGCCTCCGCACAACTCCACCGAAAACGCAGGATCAAACGTAATCACGCGAACAAACTCTCCATACTTTTCGCCAAACAAGGCCATCGCGCCAAGCGCCTTGGCTTTTTCAATGGGCACGTGGCGTTTTTCATCCAGATGAATGTTCTCCCGAATCTTTTCGTTGACAATGGTTTCCACGCGCGAAAGTTCTTCGCTGGTCATAGCCGCAAAATGTGAAAAATCGAAGCGAAGAATTTTATCGTTTACCAAAGATCCTTTTTGCTCCACATGTTTGCCCAGCACCTGACGCAGTGCAGCATGCAACAAGTGTGTAGCCGAATGATTGCTCATGGACAACTTGCGCTTCGGCACATTTATCTGAGCGGTGACTGGTGCTTCGATTTGAGCCGGGAGCTTTTCTACCCAATGCACTATCAAGTCATTTTCTTTTTTGGTATCTACCACCTGAATTTTCTCTCCGGCAATTTCCAACACACCGATATCTCCTACCTGACCTCCGCTTTCTGCGTAGAAAGGTGTTTTATCCAATACCAATTGAAACAGTTCTTTGTTTTTTTGCTTCACTTTGCGGTGGCGCAAAATGCGTGAAGTGGAAGTCAGTTCATCGTAGCCAATGAACTCCGGCTTGTCACCTTCTGCTACGGTTACCCAATCTCCGGTTTCTTTGGAAGCATCGGCTTTGGAGCGGGATTTTTGTTTGGCCATCTCTTCATTAAATCCCTTCTCATCTACCGACCAACCTCTTTCTCTTGCAATTAGTGAAGTCAAGTCGAAAGGGAAACCAAACGTATCGTACAATTCAAAGGCTTGCTCTCCAGAAATTACTTTATCAAAATTCTCAATACGTTTCAATCCTTTCTCCAACGTTCTCAAGAAAGAAATCTCTTCTTCATGCACTACTTTTTCTACATACTCTTGCTGTTGATGCAATTCAGGAAACACATCTTTCAATTGAATAGCCAACAACGGCACCAGACGATGCATGAAAGGTTCCTTAAAATTCAAATATGAAAAACCATAACGCACCGCTCTGCGCAAAATCCGCCTGATAACATAACCTGCTCCTGTGTTGCTGGGTAATTGTCCATCGGAGATTGCAAAAGAAACTGCACGGATATGATCGGCCATTACGCGAATAGCAATATCGGTCTTGATGTTATCGCCATACTTCACGTTGCCATGCATGGCGATGAAATCCATCATCGGACGGAAAACATCGGTATCATAGTTGGAAGTTTTTCCCTGGATGGCCATGCACAAGCGTTCGAAGCCCATACCGGTGTCCACATGTTTATCGGGTAGTGGTTCTAAAGCTCCAGATGCTAACCGGTTGAATTGAATGAATACCAGATTCCAGATTTCTACTACTTGCGGATGGTCGCTATTCACTAAATCGCGACCTGGTTTCTTCGCCACTTCATCAGCAGAACGTAGGTCGATGTGGATCTCCGAACACGGACCACAAGGTCCACTCTCACCCATCTCCCAAAAGTTATCTTTTTTACTTCCATGTAAAATGCGGTCTTCGGCCACTACGGCACGCCAAAGCGCTTTCGCTTCTTCATCTACCGGAAGGTTGTCGCCTTTATCGCCACCAAAAACGGTTACATACAATCGCTCTTTGGGCAATTGGTACACTTCCGTAAGGAGTTCCCACGCCCAACTGATTGCTTCTTTTTTGAAATAATCACCAAAACTCCAGTTTCCGAGCATTTCGAACATGGTGTGATGGTAAGTATCGAGGCCTACATCTTCCAGGTCGTTGTGCTTGCCGCTTACGCGAAGGCACTTTTGGGTATCGGCTACCCTTTTATTTTTAGGAACCGCGTTTCCCAAAAAATTATCTTTAAACTGAACCATCCCTGAGTTTGTAAAAAGCAAGGAAGGGTCATTTTTGAGCACTAAAGGGGCAGAAGGCACGATTTTATGGCCTTTGCTTTCAAAGAATTCCAGGAATTTTTGCCGGATGGTGGCCGAGTTCATATGCATTTGGTCGAATTAAGCTTTTGGATCGGAAAAGTATTTCCCTATTTTTATGGGTTGAATAACAAACAAAAGCACAAAATTAACCCATTGAGGGCATTATAAAAGAAAACGCGTAAAAGTTGGCTGAAACTAAGTTTAGATATAACCCCAAAACCTTGCGCTATGAACGTGCAAGCGTTTCTGTGCTGAGTATTGTCTTCAGCGGATTGGGCTATATCGTTTTGGGAGGGCTTTTCTTTGTGGGATTGGTGATGCTCCAAAACTATTTTGTGGAAACGCCTCTGGAAAAAACGCTTCGGGCAGAAAATGCGGCTTTAATAGAATATAAAGTAGTATTGGCGGCCAGCCTGAAAGAATCCAACGAGCGAATCAACCAATTAAAAGAAGAAGATACCCGCCTATACGAACAGCTTTTCGAAACAAAGGCCAACCTTCCCACCGATAACTCCAAAGTAGAAAAAGATCAGATTTTGACAGCCGAACCTGAATTATTCGGTGAGTGGGAACAGAATACGCGTCAGCAAACCGAAATGCTGTTTAATAAAGCCAAAACTACCAATCAAGCGTTTAGCCAATCTGCACATATATATAGGAGTGATATTTCGGCTATCAAATCGCTGCCCACCATTGCTCCAGTGGCTGGTTTTGAGGTCGATAAGTTGGTTTCCGGTTTTGGAAAGCGCATCAATCCATTTCATAAAGGTCTTTATCACCACGATGGTGTCGATATTGCCTTGCCTATAGGCATCGATGTAGTTGCCAGCGCCAGCGGAACTGTTACCTTGGCCAGTCAAAGTAGTTTAGTTGCTGGGTTTGGAACCTACTTAGAAATAGATCACGGCAACGGAATCATAACGCGCTATGCTCATCTTGGAGAATTGAAAGTGCGCTACGGACAAAAAGTAATAAAAGGACAAACGATCGGAGTGGTAGGATCCAGCGGAGGATCAATTGCACCGCATTTGCATTATGAAGTGATTAAGAATGGAAAAAATGTAAATCCGGTGTATTATATTATCGGAGGTTTGACCAGCACACAGTTTCAACAGATGCTGTATAATAGTACCAAACAAAACCAATCGTTGGATTGATGGCTAAGATCAGATATACATATAATCAGGAAACGTGTAAGTACGAGCCCATCATCGTAACACCGAAAGCTTTTGGAAAAAAAGCAATGCGGTTTCTATCGGTTTGTTTTTTGATCGGCTTAGCAGGAAGCATTTACTTTCATTTCAAATATCCATTCTTAGATGAAACGTTGCAATTGGAAGAAAATGCTCAACTGAAAGCGGAGTGGCAAGTATTGAATCGTCAGTTTACACGCAGTGCCGAACAACTGACTGCATTAGAAAAAAATGATGATCATAACTATCGTATCATTTTAGATTTAGATCCACTTTCATCAACACAACGCGAAGCCGGTGTGGGTGGTAGAGAAAAAGAAAGCGCGGGCATCTCATTCCCTATTATAAAATATGTGTACGAAAAGTCCGAGAAGATTAAAAACCGACTCGACATCGAAACACAGTCCATGCAACAACTCAAAGAAGAGCTGCAGAAAAAACAACGGATGTGGGCTTCGCGTCCTGCGATACAACCCATCAATAACAAAGATTTAAAACAACTTCATACTATTTTCGGAATGCGCATGCACCCTACACTTGGGTACGTTCGTCCGCACAATGGATTAGATTTTACAGCTCCCATGGGCTCACCGGTTTATGCAACGGGCGATGCGGTAGTGATGTATACGGTTATTCTACCTATGGAAATGTAATTTATCTCGATCATGGCTTCGGATTTGAAACCCGCTACGCACACTTGACG
>JABFSO010000081.1 GCA_013140555.1 Cyclobacteriaceae bacterium
TTTTGTCAAAGGTACTGTTATCATGTGGAATTCTGCTTTGTCGGCTTGGTCTACTCTATCTTAGTAGGGACGGGTGGGGATTTGGCTCTTGGCATTGCTTAGGATGTGGGTGGGGTTTGCGCGGCAATGGCAAGTGCCAAATGTGCGGTGGGCGAGAATCTCTTTAGGTTGCCGTGCGGTGGGCATTCGTAGACGAGTCTTTGTTCGTCAGCCGAGTCCAATCCCTGTTCTTTTTGTTTTCTTTTAAAGTCCCCGTTGTCTAAGGATACGTTAAGTTGTCCCGGTGGAGATACTTAATAGGGTTGGATTGTCTGCCGTTGCTTTGTTGTCGCGGAGAATTTGTCGGGTTACGAAAGGGCATTGTTGCTAACATTATAATATGCGCATCTTTTACCCAAAACTTGCGCATATTTCTTTTATATGTCTGAATCGAACCCTCTTGATTATAGCTTGTTCTTTTCAACACTTTCTTACTCAATTTTACTCATTCGGGTATTAAAATCCTAAAGATTATCCTATCGTTCAAGGCTTTTGCAGAAGTGTAATACCTATCGGGTTTATGGTTTTAAACTCAATCGTGCCTATATTTTCTCATCCTAGCTGCAAGTCAGTTGCGCTTTTAGCTTCAAAAACTGGGAGTATGCGCAAGTTTTGGAATTCTTGCGTTCCAAAAGCAAAACCAAAAAAAAATCCCGAGCTCATAACTCAGGATTTTTTTAACATAAACCTACGCCCTTAGGCCTTATCAGGTGGTGGCGTCTTTTTACGCTTAGGTTTCTTGTACTCCGACTTTTTCTTGAGACCAATCGACTCTGCCTCATTGCTGTCCGGACCAAATTGCGACACTACGTAGGCCTTGCAGGCTTGCATCGTAGTATGTAATTGCCACTCGGCTTCAATGGCGCTGGCGCGCTGTGCCTTCCACTTCACCTCGGCATCTGCTTCCATGCGCTTGGCATCCAGCATTTGGTCGAGGTGCAATTTTAGCATCTCTTTCGAGCTCTCCTCCTTTACCGGAGTGTAATTAGTGATGGTTGCTATATTGCTACAAGCCACAACGTTTTTTTCTGTGATTGATTTACTCAATCGTCTCATTTTCTTTTCCATATTTAATGGGGTTTAAGAAGTTAACAAATTAATTTTCATGGCATTTTTTAAAATACCATGATGCGCTGCCTCGGCAAAACACGCACTTCGTGGCGCATGTTAGGTAGATAACATAGCGGCCACGTGACAGTCACTCCTTGTCTACCGCAGAAATTACGTTCTGCCCAAAAAGTGAAAGTCGCACACGTCTTGCCAGACTTCGCGCTGAGAATCATGCTACTGAGCTGTTGAGGGCTCGACTCGTTCTGTCAAAGCCTCGACACGTTCTGTCGAAGGCTCGACTCGTTCTGTCAAAGCCTCGACTCGTTCTGTCAAAGCCTCGACACGTTCTGTCAAGGGCTCGACACGTTCTGTCGAAGGCTCGACACGTTCTGTCAAGGGCTCGACAGTAACAGTCGAGGGCTTGACACAAAGAGTCGAGGCTTTACATCGATGCTTGCAGGCTAAGTTTCATCATTCTCAAGCGCAAATGGGGGCAACGTTTTACCCCCGCGCATGTGTAATTGCCTTCCAAATTGTGTGCCAAAACTAAAATCTGCGAAATTGATAGTGTTTTGCCTGTTTTATTTAAACACTCAGATGAGGTGTAACGATATAAAACGAAATTGCTAACGAAATAAAACGAAATAAAACGAAATAAAACGAAAAACGAGTTTGCGAAGGCGCTCCTACAAAAAACGAAAGCGTTCAAATTTTTGCCCTAGTATAGCGGCACTGTCTGCATTCAACCATTGGTCCAGCACTGTGCCGTAGATTCGTCTAAAGTCAATCGTATGAATCAGATCGCCCTCATCGAGTTGTTGCAAATTGGGTGTCTCGTTAAAAAATCCTTTGGTCTTCAATGATTTGCTGATCAGAAAAAGATTATTGGCTGTGCCATGGTCGGTGCCCCCACCGGCATTCTGTGCCACTCTCCTACCAAACTCTGAGAAAGTCATGATCAATACATCATCCAGTGCTCCTTGCTGTTGCAGGTCGTTCGTAAAAGCTTTCACCGCCTCGGCATATACTTTTAAGAGTTGTTCATGCGCAGGCGCTTGCCGCACGTGCGTGTCAAAACCTGCCAGCGAAGCATAATACACACGCGTATCTACTCCGCTGCGTATGAGCTGTGCGATGGTTTTTAATTGGCCGGCAAACGGTGTGACAGGATACTCCATGGCGGTGCCGGCCACTTTGCTTTTGGAAAAAATGTAGTCGCTGGATGATACACTTTCCGCCCGTGTTTTGTAGAGGTAAGCCACATTGGGTTCATCGTGCGTGGCATGGTCGGCCTCACTTAATTTTTGAAAAAGATTGCCGTGCAATGCCTCGTATAAACGTTTGGGATTACGCATGGCCATGCCCTTGCATTGCTCGCCCTTCAACGCTAAACTCAACACATCATCAATTTCAATGGCATGGTGTGCGCCCCCGTTTCCGGCACAACTCGCATCCAGGTAGCGACCGAGCCATCCGGTGCGCAAATAGTCGGTGGCACTGCTGCCGGTGTTCCAAATATCCATCGATCGAAAATGCGAACGATCCGGGTTGGGATACCCCACGTTGTTGATGATGGTCATGTATCCCTGATCGTATAGCGATCGCAACGGGGCGAGCGATGGATGAAATCCCAACTCATCGGCCACTTCAATCACTTTTTTGCGTGGCACCGCTAGCTGTGGACGGAGTTGATAATATACATCGTTGCGATAGGGCACAATGGTATTCAATCCGTCATTGCCTCCGGAAAGCTGCAGCACCACCAGCTTTTTAAATCCGGGTAGGTACGTGTGCTCCATCGACTTCAAAAAACTTGGTATCAACATCGTGCCGGCTGTTGCCAACATCGATTTCTTCAAAAACGCTCTTCGGTTGTGCATAGCTAGTTTAGCAAAGTTGATATTCGGGTAAAGACATATAACCAATATAGGCGCGCTGCATCCACTCGCGATCGTTGGCAGCCGATGCGGTATATTTTTCAATGAGCTTTCGATTGGCCGGTGTGGTGGGTTGTGCCAACAAAAAATCTTCGATGCGTTGCAAGGTGGTGGCTGATCGGTCGGCCATCCAGTGTTGCGCCAACTGATCCCAGTCTACCTGAAAAGCAAAGCGCGCGTGTCCATAGTTATTCGTAAGGTTATTGATATCACCATCATCTTTCGATTGGAAGTCGGTGCTATCGCCTCGCAGCAAAATACCGGGCAACGATAGCCGGAAGGTAAGGCTGGAGCTGTCGATCCACTCGCGGCCTTGCGGCCAGCCGCCTACATTGGGTGGAAAAAAAAGGATCTGCCCCATCGCCCGTTGCAGAAAGGTAGCGGTTGCCGGCATCACGAAAGTGCCTTGTGTTTGCAACTGCAAGCCAATCATCAATTCAATCGGGCTTTTGATCCGGTTACCCGCAAAACGGGGTTCATAAAACCACTCAGACAAGGCGATGGATTGAATGAGTTGCTGTATATTATAGTTGGATTGATAAAACTGAGCAGCCAAGGTGCGAATGATTTCTTCATCGCGCACCTCATTGCTGACAAAATAGGCCCACACCTTTTCGGTAACGAAGCGGGCTGTTTGCCGGTCGTTCAACAGTTGTTCAATAATTTCCTCTCCGGTAAAATTTCCTTTGCTGCCCCGAAATGATTTCATGCCATCGTCATGCACCTGCGGGCGAAACAAAAATTCACCCGTGCGCGGATCAAACGCCCAGCCGGTAAACGCGCGCGCAGCTTCCTTCACATCATCTTCGCTGTATTGTCCACGGCCCAAGGTAAAGAGCTCCATCACCTCGCGTGCAAAGTTTTCGTTGGGGCTTGTCTTCTTGTTTTGCTGATTATTCAGAAACTGAATCATAGCCGGATCTTTAGAAACCGACATGAGCAGATCGGCAAATGAACCCAATGCATGGGTGCGAATGGTGTTGTTTTGTTGTTGTGCCAACCAGGGTATGCGCGCACGGCAAGCAAAATGATCGTGCCAGAAGAAAGTAAGCTTTTCGCGAAGCGCTACTCGCGGTTCCGTCATTTGCTTGCACCAAGCCAGATTGAGTTGGATGGATTGTTCTTTACTCTTCTGAAAGATTTTTTTCACTTTGTCGGACATATTCGCAGCCGGGTCTATTACGGGCTTTGAAATGACAGTGAGCGGTTCAAGCACCGTTGTTTGCTCGAGCATTTTCTCCACCGAAACAGTAGCC
>JABFSO010000258.1 GCA_013140555.1 Cyclobacteriaceae bacterium
ACGTTACTCAGTGATCTCTCTGAAGGAGACACGGCTATCATTACTGCGGTTGCCGAAGATGAAAAATCTTTCCTCGATCACTTGAACACAAAGGACTTACGGATAGGAGATATTGTGACCATTAAGAAGAAAGAACAGTTCGATGGCTCTATCATCCTACGGCAAAAGTCGAAAAAGGAAATGCTGCTTACGCTACAAGTGGCCGAAAGGATTTGGGTGGAGTAAGATCATCCATTTTGAAAATTTCAGGCTTTTTCTGCTTTGAATCCTGCCTTCTGCACCGCTTCAATGATCTTCTCTTCGCTTACATCATTGACAACCGTGAGCACTTTGGAAGGATTGTTGATGTCCACTTCCCAATTGTCTTCACCCACGGCTTCGTTTAAGAAAGGGGTTACTTTAGCGATACAGCCAGCACACTTAATGTTAGTATTGAATTTTATTGCCTCCATACAAATTTAGTTTGATGTTTCTATACTAGAACTCATATACAAATTAACGTAGTTACACGTGGGAGATGTTTACATAATAGCCGCAAAGGGTTATATGATTTCCGGTCTATATCTTTGAGTTCCCAAGCCTTAAGCTATTCCCAACAACGCTCACCGAACTCAACGCCATGGCTGCACCAGCAATCATCGGGTCGAGCAAAAATCCATTTATGGGATAGAGTACGCCTGCGGCCAATGGAATACCAATCACATTATATATAAACGCCCAGAACAAGTTCTGTTTGATACCTATAACCGTATTTCTGGAAAGGTTAAATGCTTTGGGCAGCAACTGAAGATCGGACGTAATCAAGGTTATTTTAGCTACATTCATTGCAATGTCAGAACCTTTGCCCATGGCAATGCTCACATCGGCCTGTGCCAACGCTTGCGAATCGTTGATGCCATCGCCCACCATTGCCACTACTTTGCCCTGCTCTTGCAATGCTTTCACGAACGAAGCCTTGCCGCTGGGTAGTACCTCTGCCTGATAGTGCTTCAGATTTACTTGTGATGCAACCGCCTTCGCAGTTTGTTCATTATCACCGGTGAGCATGTACACTTCAATACCTTTGTTTTGAAGTGCAGCAATAGCAGCTTTCGAAGTGGTTTTTATTTTGTCAGCAATGGCGATGACAGCCAGCACTGTCTTGTGAGTAGCAAAGAAGACAACTGTTTTTGCTTCACCCTGCCAGTTTGTTGCCAATTGTTCGGCTGTAGTCGTTAATTTGATGTGATTTTCCTGAAGCAATTTTTTGTTACCAACAAAGTACAAGTTGTTATCGAACGTTGCCTTAACTCCTCGACCCGTAAGACTTTCAAACGCAGTCATGGCAACATTGTCAACGGATTCTTTCTTCAACTCATTCACAACAGCCTCTGCTAGCGGGTGCTCGGATTTTGATTCCAGGGCATAAAGAATGCTCTTCATTTGAGCCGAACCATTTTCTGCTTGCCAGCTCAGATTCGTTACTACAGGTTTACCTTCCGTGATGGTTCCTGTTTTATCCAGAATAACCGCATTTACTTTATGCGCCAGTTCAAGACTTTCAGCATCTTTAATCAAAATATTGTTTTCAGCACCTTTACCAACACCCACCATAATAGCAGTAGGCGTTGCCAAGCCGAGTGCACAGGGACATGCAATGACTAGTACTGTTACAGAAGTAAGAAGTGCATGGGTAAAGGCATTGTCTCCTCCAGCCAGCATCCATATAGTAAAGGTGAGTATGGCAATTCCAATTACAACAGGAACGAAAACACCTGCGATTTTGTCGACCAGTTTTTGCACGGGTGCTTTGCTGCCTTGCGCCTCCCGAACCATCTTGATAATTTGTGCTAGGATCGTGTCGCCTCCAACCTTCAGCGCCTCAAAGTGAAAGTTACCTTTTTGATTTACGGTACCCGCAAACACTTTCTCGCCAGCTATTTTTTCTACAGGAACAGGTTCTCCGGAAATCATGCTCTCATCCACATACGATGAACCATTCCTCACTACGCCATCAACTGGAATTTTTTCGCCTGGCTTTACTATAATTACATTGCCCACTTTTACAGATGCAACTGGAATTTCCAGCTCCGCACCATCTACCATCACACGCACGGTTTTAGGCTGTAACCCCATTAGTTTTTTGATGGCCGATGACGTGCTTGACTTAGCTCGTTCTTCCAACAACTTACCTAATGAAATAAAGGCAATCACTACGGCTGCCGCTTCGAAGTATACGTGAGCATGTAGGCCACGCTGGTGCCAGAATTCTGGAAAAAAGGTATTGAACGTGCTAAAGATGAACGCAATGCCAGTAGAAAGCGCAACAAGTGTATCCATATTTGCTTTGCCATGCCGGGCTTGCTTCCAAGCATTTATGTAAAAGTTTTGGCCAAACCAGAATACTACCGGTGCCGTAAGAATCATAGAAATATAATTGCCAAAAGGCATAGTCATAAAGAACATGCTGATGAGTACCACGGGCACGGATAGGATAGAAGACCACAGTGTTCGGTTCTTAACTTCCGTATAATGCTTCCGTTGTGCTTCTTCTTGAACAGCTTCAGGATCTTCTACATCCACCACTAAATCATAACCGATGGAGCGTACAGCATTTTGAAGGTCAGCGGGTTGCGAAACGGAACTATCATATTCTACCCAGGCGGATTGATTGGCGAAATTCACGCCTGCGTCTTTTACGCCAGTAGCCATTTTCAGTGTGGACTCAACACTTACGGCACAGGCTGTACATGTCATTTCCAACACCGGAAATGTTTCGCGTTTAATTTTCGATATTTTGTTTTGGGAAATTGTTATTGTTTCGGGCGTCATAATGTTACGTGCTTGTTTCTATTACAAGTATACTGCGTAGCCTGTCTGTAGAATTTACATTTAAGCATCTACTCTTTACAGGATTTATGGTTTTGTATGGTGTAACTTTTTGATTGCTTCCCTTTTTTCGCCTCGTATCGACTTGAAATAAGAAGGTGTAAGACCGGTTTGTTCTTTGAACTGCCGTGAAAGGTGATTAATGCTGCTAAATCCCGTGACGTATGCAATCTCAGTTAGTGTGAAGTCGGTGTAAACTAAAAGCTCTTTTACCTTTTCAAGTCGCTTTGCTATTATGTATTGCTGTAGCGACAAACCCTCTGTTTCGGAAAATATCTGGCTTATCGTGTCATAGTTCATATGAAGCGTTTCCGCGAGTAATCCAGAAAATTTGACCCTCGTATCATATTGGCTGTTCTGATTGAAAAAGTCATCTACCGATTTCTTAACATGGTTAATAATTTTTTGTTGCCGATCGGTAACAATCTCGAATCCGGAATCAGATAAGAAAGCGGAAACACTAGTCTTGTCTTGTTCTGATAGACTTTGATTGAAAAGAACACGCCCTAAGCTAATACGATTAATAGGGAGCCCTATATCCTCAAGGCCTTGCTTAATCACAGAAATACAACGGTCGCACACCATTCCTCTTATCAAAAGTTCTTTCGCCATATCCATATCATTTTTACTCGCGGAGCAAAAGTCGGTTGCAATCCATACAAGTGTGTTACACTATACCGAAAAAGAATTATAGAATTTCATCTTGCAATTCATGCTTTTGGAAATATCCTACGTATTTATTTTCATGTATACTGTAGAAATGAAGAGGTCGCTTAAGGTAGCCTTAAGACCTCATTTGAAGAACCTTAGAGAAATGAAGGCAAAAATGTCTAATCAGGAATTTGCTGAATTGGTAGTCGATTTTGAGCAGAAACTGTTGAGCAATCCCAGGGCTTATTTAGAGGGTGTGGATGACTGCCTCAATGTAAAACTCACGATTGAGAGCATCATCGATGAGTTCGTGGAAAATTAGGTAAAGCCTCAATTGATATTGTCCAGGGGTTTTCTCTTCTGGTCAATGTTCCTTGATTTCTTTAATTCGGAAGGCGTAAGACCAGTAACTTTTTTAAACTGTGCTGAAAGATGGGCCACACTACTGTAACCCAGGCGGTCGGCTATCTCGCTGAAGTTTAGCTCGTCATAAAAGATCAATTCCTTTACGCGCTCAATTTTTTGGCGAATGATGTACTGCTCTAATGTGATACCTTCTATGGAAGAGAACAGGTTACTCAAGGTATTGTAGTCCACATTCAATTCAGTGGAGAGCACCGTTGACCAATTCAACTTTACGTTCACCGACTCTACATGGTGAATTTTTTGGATCACCCTATTCTTGATTGATTCTATTAATCTTGCCTTACGGTCGTCAATTCGCTCAAACCCAAGAGCGATCAGAGCGTTATCTAAACGACTTAGGTGAGTTTCATCAAGCTGAGTTTCTTTCAAGCTTACTTCGCCCAATGACACTATTTGCGGATGCAGCCCCTGCCTTTCCAACTCTCGCTGCACCACTAAAATGCAGCGATTGCAAACCATATTTTTGATGTAAAGGGTCATTTGTTAATCCGCCCAGAAAGGACTAACCGGTCGCCAAGAAAAAACGGTGAAGTCAAAGGCCTTCATAGTTTTTTCGTACACAATACCCAACTTAATATTATCAAGAGTATCTTCAACTGTCATACTGAACGGATTCAGAATATCTTTCAGATTGTGCCCTTTTGGACCACCACTGATTGGTACATAATGTGGAGTCGCATCTGGATTGTTTTGTTTTTGGATTTCTTGCCAATCAGACCATATCTTGTCAACGTAGCAGTGATGCAAGAAAAAGACTGGATCATTTGGAGAGGTCATGGGCATCATTGAGCCACCTACCCATAAGTGAACACGATTATGAAGTTGTGAACCATCGGTCCTGACGCGATAGTCCCCACGTTTGGTAATCCAGCCCTCAAGTCTGTTTCGGAAGCCGATGGTAAAGGGACTATTATTTGAGTTTGGTACATCGTAGAATGCTTCACTCATGGCCAAACGCAGATCTTCTTCGCTAGGGAGTGAATCAATAGTAATATTTCCAGCTTTAAACCTCCCCAAGCTTCGTCTAAGTTCAGGCCCGTCCTCATCCATTACGATATTCCAGTTACCGTTTGCGTGAGAGAATGCACCGGTCTCCACGACATTAGTGTTCGCGGGATTTCCATCTCCACCCATAAAATTCTTATCCCAAATGGGGGCAGATTTTGGGTCGGATAGTTTTGAGTCAGCTACCCAGTCCCAGTACGGAATTGTTATTGACTTATCAATTTGCTGAAGATCATTCTCCACAGCTTTAAGAAATGCCCGATGCCAGGGGAGAAAAGCAGGGCCTCGGTGGGCTCCATTCCTATAATTGGGATCATTGGGCTCATATGGAAACACGGTGGGAATCATGACATGATGATGCCAATGAACATAGTGGTCGTATTTACCTCTTTTTTTAAGTTCGACCAATGCATTCACAAATGTTTTTTTCTCGTCATCGGATAAAGATGTTATGCTCTTTCTAACATTCATAGAATTAGTTTATAGAGTGAAATTTTTATTAAAAATACAAAATTACATCAGAGTTGAAATCAGTTCTACTTGTGCTGAATGACTGGCCATTTTCGCTCTAAGAACTTCCATATCCTTGCTGATTTTCTTTTGAACAATCTTTCCATAAATCTGCGTAGTTCGGATATCCGTATGGCCCAATAGTTCCATAGTTGTCTCCATAGGAACATCATTTGTTAAGCAGACGGTGGTGGCAAATGTATGTCGAGCCGTATGCGTAGTAAGTTTCTTTTTGATACCACAAAGGTCTGCGACCTCTTTCAGATAGCCATTGTATCGTTGGTTACTATTGATGGGAAGCAATTTGCCATTGGCTTTACAATAGGGATGGTTCTTGTACTTCCCAATTATTTCCAGAGGTATTGGCAACAGGGGAATGTTTTCTACCGTGTCTGTCTTTTGTCTGTCACGAATGATCCACTTGCGGCCGTCAATCCCGACTACAATATGATCGTGACGGAGGGCTTCTGCATCGCAGTAGCCATAGCCTGTATAACAACTGAAGATGTAACAATCGCGCACTTCTTCTAAACGAGCTACAGGCATTTCCTTTTCATACATGCGCTGCAATTCTTCACCATCCAAAAATTCCCGCTTCGTGCGTTTGTAGCTGCACTTGAAGTCAGCAAATTTATTCGAGGGCACATACTCCAAGGTAACAGCATACCTCATCACCTGCTTCAAGTCTTTTGCATATTTCATGGCCGTGTTGTGGCCAATCTTTTCTACCGTGCGAAGGTACTGTTGGAATTCCGTAATAAAACTCAGTTTGGCATCTTCAATCAAAATGTCTGTCGTCTTCATTTTGAGTTTCAGGAATGAAATGCATTTTCCCTTCAATATTTTCAATCGATCATAGCGCTTTTGTTTGATATCACCTGCCTCTTTGCGATCGGACTGGTGGATAAGGAACTGATCAAAAACGTCAAGCAAGGTTTTGCGCTCAGGCCGGATGCCTTTGTAGCTGTTCTTTACTTCATTGGGAGTAATATAATCTTGCGTGGCAGCCACCGCATGGTAGTGCTTAGTTATTTCCGCTTCAACCAGCACCAAGTGCTTATTAATGTCCTTGAAGTTTGAGCAGCTTTTAATAACACAATTGTTTTCCTCATCCCACTGTTCCTGCAGAATCCTTTTCATAGTTGAAACTTCTGCGCGTCTGCCGTCAATAGTGATGCGGGCCCAGATCGGAACAAGTCCTTCACTGTTAATCTTCCTTTTGTTCAGCCAAAAGTTGACCTTAAATTTCTGATTGAGGTTCATAGCGTTACTGTTATGGTTTCCTCGTTCCTTGCGAGTGTGCCTTCAGTACGAGTCAAATCAAAAGAGAGAACCTTACGTAAGTTCTGGTGACCAATGTACGTTAAGGTCATTGGTCACCGGATAGGTCACCTAAAGGCTGGTTTTGTTTGTTGTTAGATGAGTTCGCTACCTTCGAAATAGCGCGAATTCCTAGGGTATGAAATAAGAAAGGGGCCGATGATTGGCCCCTTGTGATCCCGCTGGGATTCGAACCCAGGACCCTTACATTAAAAGTGTAATGCTCTACCGACTGAGCTACGAGATCTTCCTACCACCGTAGCTTTGGGCGAAGGTGATTCTCAACCTTTGAATTTGCCCGTTTAAAAGGCATTTCCGTAATTGAGGACGCAAAGGTAATCGAATAAGAAAATAATGCAAACCCAGATTTTAAAAATTCTTGTACTTATTCTTATCCCCTTGGCTATGAGGGGACAAAATAACGCCATTCTACAAAAGGCCGACTCCCTTTTTAGCGCTAAGCAATACACACAGTCCTTCCGGTTATACGATTCACTGCTGCGTGATCAGAAATATTCACCTGCGATGTTGCTCAAAATGGCCTACATTAAAGAAGGTCTCGATCAACCGAGTGCACTATATTATCTCAGTTTGTATCAGCAAGCTACCGATGATGAACAAACGCTGGTCAAAATGGAAGAACTAGCAGACAAATATCATCTGGAAGGCTATAAACCTAATGCGCAAACACAATTAAATGCGTGGATCTCGAAGAATTTGGATTCGATTAAATGGGTGATAGCCACCGTTTTATTTTTCTTTTTTGCTTGGTTGGTATTTCAGAAGAAAAGAAATAAGGAACTGGCGGTGCCCGCATTTTTTTTGGTCATTACAGCAATCGCCTTAGCCTGGTTTATCAACTTGGGTGAACCCAAACCACAAATTATGGTGGCGAAGTCAAGAGTTTACCTGATGAGTGGACCTTCCGCAGGAGCCTCAGTAGTAGATATTCTCGAAGAAGGTCATCGCCTAAAAGTAAGCGGAGAGAAAGACGTGTGGCTACGTGTTACGTGGCGCGAAAAAGAAGCTTTTATCAAAAAAAGCAATACGATTTCTACAGCACTGTAAAGAATACTAATAATAAATTGTCAGCGAGCTTTTGTATTCTTTATTGGTAAACTTCAACCGATAAAAATAAACCCCTGCGGCTAACCCTTTGGCATCCCATACAAAGTTTCGGTCTTTACTCTCAAAAACCACATCGCCCCAGCGATTGATCACTTGAATCGATTCAAACTGATCGACACAATTATCTTTTGGCAAGAGATCGATCATTTCACCGGAGGAGTCAATACCTTCCAATAAAAAATACTTATTGAATTTATCGTCCAGGTTAGGTGTGAAAATATTGGGCATATCGAACTTGCCTGCGGTGCCTTCAACATCTTTAACTTTCAACTTCACTGTGATGGTATCGGCTTTGGCATTTAAGCAGCGGTCATCTCCCAACCGAAATTTAAATTCATAGTTGTTTTGATAAAGCCCGTCTTTAAAAATGCTGCAATCCGGAGCCCACGTGAATAAAGAAGTGAGTGGAGATTTTCCTTGTTTTTCGGTGAATGAATATCCTACAGGAGGAATATTACCGGTAGCTGAAAGAAGCGAAAGCGATAAATTATCCTGCCCACCCAACACATCGCTGTCGGTGCCTAGCAAGGAGAATTCAATCGGTTGACCGAGTGTGAAATCTAAAGTTGAGTTAGTGATGTTTGTATTTGAAGGATTGAGCGCTAATAATTCCGGCTCCGCATTATCGGGCAGCAAAAGCTTTACATCTACTGTTACCGTATCAGCTTTGTAGAAGCGGCACTTATTGGCGTTATCGACTACCGTAAATTGAAAGGTATAGGTGTCTTTCTTTTTCAAATCTATTTTATCGCAGCCAATGGCCCATGAAAAATTGGAGGCTACCTGACCGTTGGCGGTACCACCCGGAAATGAAATTGCATAATCTGCGATGTTGAAACCAAGTCCCTTCACACCCAGAATTAATTTATCATTATCAACTAAATCTTTTCCGGTCACCTTAAAGTCAAGATTATCCAGCACTTTGCGTTGCACGGTTACCCGTGTTTCCTGCGGATCGGTAGTCAGGTCTGTGTCAATGGTAGGATCTGCATTGCCGGGAAGTTTGATACTTAGTTTATAAACGGCTGTATCCGGAATTCCAAAACCACACAAATCTTTATCGTCCACTAAAATTTTTATGGTGAAAGAAGAGCGCTTGGTAAAATCATAAATATTGCATCGCGGGTCCCACGTTATTTGTCCGTTTACCAATCCTTTTTGCTGCGTGAAATTCAAGGCCATGCCATAATCTTGCAGATTGAATCCATCGGTGGTGAAAGAAACGACCAGATCGTCTAAGTCAGCATCAGTTGCCTGAAACACCCAGGGTGGCGGTGTGTCACCTTCTGTAATTTGTGTCACAGTTAAATCGGGTGTTGTGAACTTCACTCGGCTGTTGGCCGGTGGCTGCGTATTAACAGTAACCCGCAGTGTATCGGTCAACGGTAAACTACAGGCATCATCAAAGGCAATAATGCCCACCTGATAGGGACCATCAAAATACGGGCATTGCGGAAAACAAATTTTGAAATCGGCAGTGCTGCCGTTTTGCAAAACGGCCTGTGTTACCGAAGGAAGTATTTGATTCAATTTGGAGCTTTTAAAATTCAACCCCACTACCCGAATGCCCACCTTCTCTGTAAAGTTTTCATCGAGTTTAGTCGCATCCAAATCAGATATTCTTACCTGAATGCAACGATCGCCATCGGCTACGGTGTTGCTAAAACTCACAGACATGTTATTCAAATAGGTGTAGGCAGCATCGGTTAATTTTTTTCCGGAAATCACCGGAGGCACCGCCACCGGGCAGCGGTCGACCACCAACATTTGAAAATCGCGCCTGCTCTCGCCAATTTTTTCTTTATTTCTAAATTCTTCCACTTTCACAGCAAACACATATAGCCCCTGTGTGCGTGGTGTACACGTAAGCAGCCCATCGGTGCTGATGCGCAAGTCGGGCAATCCGTTAATAATGTTGTTGAGTGAGTACGGGTTTCTCCAGATTACCTCCGGATAAGGTCGAGGACTAATTGCCGGTACGCTGGCACTCGAACTCGTGTTTAATGGTGTCGCCAGCGAATAAACAAGTGAGTCGCCATCATCATCTTCACCCGCAAAATCGGTGTAGTAAGGTTTATTAGGGCAGGCATAATCATTTAGTGGAGGAAATAACTTGGGCGATGAATCAATAAAGGGCTCACCATTTTTTACTACTGGTGGAAACTCCAGATAAAAAGTTTGACCGGCATAGCGTGTCGGGTCGCTGGTAATGTTGCTTGGAGGTGGCGGAACAGGACTGAAAATATTCGAAATATTGTAATTGCGACAGCACCGTTGCCATGAAATATAATAACCGGCAGGATCATTGAATTCACTTGGCTCTAATTGAATTAAAGTAGAATAAATTAGTTTGTCGGTTACTACTTCTCCATTTGAGCAGGTAGGCTGGGTGTAAGATACACTTGACTTGCTAAGGAAAGGAATTGTTACCGCGCGGATAAACCGATTGTTTGATTTTTGAAAGATACCAACCCTAAAATCCGGGTCAACGACTTCAGGAGGATTGGGAAAGGTATTATTAATGACATCGAAATAATAGATGAGATTTAGGCGGTAGGTGTTTCCACTCACGTGAATCAACTCAAACTCTCCACCCACAATGTGTGATGCCATTACCGGAAAGGCCACCAACAACAATAAAGTAAACAACAGCTTCTTCATAAGGCAAAATCGGATTTGAAAGATACTAAAATACACACACTACTAAAACCCCCTCATTTCTGTAATTTCGCCCCGCACTAAAAAAAGAGACATGCAGCTAAAAAGAGGCGACAAAATCAATCCGATCACCATCGAAAAAATGGCTGCCGAAGGCAAATGTCTGGCCAAATACAACGGCCTGGTGGTTTTTATCACTGGTGGTGCCCCTGGCGATGTGGTAGAAATAGAACTCACCAAAATAAAAAGCAGCTTCTTAGAAGGTCGCGTTACCTCTATTTTGCAATTGTCGCCCATACGGGCCACGCCCTTCTGTGGGCACTTCGGCACGTGCGGAGGTTGCTCGTGGCAACACATTCAGTACACCGAGCAATTAAATTACAAACAACAACAAGTAGTCGATAACCTCGAGCGCATAGGCGGCCTCGAACTGCCACCCATAAAACCAATCATCGGTTCAGCTAAAACACAGCACTACCGCAACAAACTCGATTTTACATTTACAGCCAATCGCTGGCTGACTAAAGAAGAACTCACCACCGCCATCGAACAAAAGCGATTCGAAAATGGCCTCGGCTATCACATTCCTAAAATGTACGATCGTGTGTTTGATGTAGCCACCTGTTACTTGCAACCCGATCCATCCAACGCCATTCGCTTATTAGTAAAATCCGTTGCCGAAAAGGAAAACATTCCCTTCTTCAATTTGCGAACCCAAACCGGCTTCGTGCGCACACTCACCATCCGCACAGCCCTGCCATCCGAAGTATTAGCGAAGGGAGACTTGTCATCCGAAGCTTTAGCGAAGGATGAAGTGATGGTCATTTTACAAGTAGCACAACATCAACTCGAGTGGACCGAAAAAATCCTCACCGCCATTGCCGAACACTTTCCGCAAATCACCTCACTCAACTACATCGTCAACGAAAAGCGCAACGACACCTTTGCCGACCTCGATGTCATCTGCTGGAAAGGAAAACCCTACATTACCGAGCACATGCCCAAGCCCGATGGCTCCGGCACACTGCAGTTTCGCGTGGGCCCCAAGTCATTTTATCAAACCAATTCCGAGCAGGCATTTGAATTATATAAAGTAGCGTGGCAAATGGCCGACTTGCAAGGCCACGAACTCGTCTACGATTTATACACCGGCACCGGCACCATCGCCAACTTTGTGGCAGGCCGCACCAAAAAAGTAATCGGCCTTGAATATGTGGAGGCAGCCATTGCCGATGCCAAAGTCAACGCGCAAATCAATCACATCACCAACACCGATTTTTACGCAGGCGACATGAAAGATTTGCTCAACGATTCTTTCCTCGCACAACACGGCCACCCCGATGTAGTCATCACCGATCCACCCCGCGCAGGCATGCTCGAAGATGTGTGCCAAATGCTCCTCAAGGCAGCGCCCAGTCGAATTGTTTACGTAAGCTGTAACCCCGCTACCCAAGCTCGCGATCTGCAAACACTTTCTGAAAAGTATACCGTCACCGCCATCCAGCCGGTAGATATGTTTCCCCACACCGTGCATGTAGAAAACGTAGTGCGGTTAGACCTCCGGAAATGAGGTCTGTTAAAAAATTGTAAGGAGTGTTTGGCAGTTGGCCTTTACATGTTTCGAAATAGCAGCTGTAATCGGATGGTCAACATCAATTTTATCCGATTCCGCCAATACCTTGCTTGCCAATTCTTTTATCCTCGTTTTAATAAGAGGTTTCGCGAAACCGATTTCATCCGCCAGCCGGTCAAAATCTTTCGCTGAAACATCAGCCGATTTATACTCGCGTCCAATTTTCATAGCCATTTTTTTACTCAAGTCGGGGTAATAGGCAGTGCATAGCAAATCATAAAGAGGCGCTAAACGAATTTCGGCATGTTCGCCCAGCAACCTTTTTTCCGGATTGTAAGTGAGATGATGATGAATGAAGGAGAAATTTTTGGCGTGCGCATCATGATTGCCAATGATAAAATTAAAAATGACCGCATTCAACAATTCGCGCAAATCATTTACGGGCGAGCCAGATACTTGGCGAACCAGATCAAAGCACGATTTTAAGGAAGGCCCACCTTCGTTTTGATATTTCATTTCAGCTGCAATGCCAAGCGCCTGACAAAAGTCTTCCTGGTGAATTCGCATTCGATGGCCAACTTCCATTTGCATTCTGTCAAACCGCTCTACCATCAAATATTCTATATCCTCTGCTTTTCGGATTTCAACAGAAGCCACCGCTAAGCCAATTTGTTTGGCCAATTTCATGCAAAAGGCTTCGTTGTACACCAGCCCTTTGAAACGTGGATGATCTGGTTTAAAGATGTGCGAACTCGGGGTGTTGCCAAGCGGCAAAAATAATTGATCACCCTCTGCGTATAGCGCTATTTTATCTTGTGCGCCTGCCAATGAAAGCCGCACACCATCCTCGCCAGCCAGCATAGGTTTGAGCGGCAAATCTCTGAGAATTTCAGCTAGCTGCGCCTGGCTTATGGGTTGATATAAATTCTGCGCCTGACTCGGAAGAGGCATACCGGAAGGAATAAATGTAACCGCTCCGGCACATTCGCCACCTATTCGTTCCAGCATGGCAAAATCATTTTTAGCACTAATGCCCAGGTTGCCTGCCACTATTTGGCGTTTACCTTCTTCCGGAAGAATGCCACCAAAAAATCCGCGGCACTCGTGTTGCTTAAATTTTTCTTTGCGCAAGGGTAAGCTGCACGACAGTGCCACCGCATCGGGGTTGGTCACCCAGCTTTCAGCATATTCAAAAAGCATCTGCCCATGGTCATCTTGAATCAAATGCCCCACTACGTATTCATGTAAATAGACATCAAGCAGTTTCATCTTACTTTATTTCGTTTTGAAACAGCCGATGCGTTAAATCGAGTTGAATACCCAGTGTGTTTAAAACAGTAATCGTTTTTCCGATCTGGCAAGTAGGCTTCCCTTTTTCAAGATCAATAATGAAACGTAAACCCGTGCCCGAGGTAAGAGCCAAATCTTTTTGGGTTACTTTCTGAAGCTTTCGCGTTTTGCGAATTACTTCACCAATGCTTTTGGGTGTATAGAGTTTTTTCATATTCCCGATCGGTAATAATACGGTTAAAATGATTAAATTTCAATATAAAGTTACTGATCGGTAACTTTATTGTAGCAATACGATTTTGTACAAAATAATTCCCGATAAAATTTTTTTTTGGGCGTGCCCACGCGAGGCGCGTGGTCGGGCTGTCCGTTTCAAGCCTTCTCCCGCCATGTTGATTACGCTTAAGGGCGGGATGCGGCTTTCCACTTTCATCCCTCACGCGCGCCAGCACCAAACAACTGCAAATTGAATAATTCACTTTTCAAATTTCATTCAGCATTACTTTGTGATTTCGTGTCTTAGTGGCGGCTTATTTTGAAGGCTTGATTAAATTATTTTATAGCACCATACCTCATTTAAAATACTAAAATATTTAGTATTATTGCATTGATGAGCGAGCGAAGTATCATTCACATGGATTTAGACGCCTTTTTTGTAGCGGTGGAGTGCAAAAAACAACCCGCGCTAAAAGGCCTGCCCCTGATTGTAGGCGGCAGTAGCCGAAGGGGAGTAGTGGCCGCATGCAGCTACGAGGCACGCAAGTTTGGCGTTCACTCTGCCATGCCCATGTACCTGGCCCTCCAGCTTTGTCCCGATGCCAAAGTGATTTCGGGCGACATGGAAGCCTACAGCCAAAACTCGCACCTCGTCACTGAAATTATTGCCGACCGCGCACCGCTTTTCGAAAAAGCCTCCATCGATGAATTTTATATCGATGCCACCGGCATGGATCGCTTCTTCGGCACCTTCAAGTGGTCGGTAGAGTTGCGGAAAAAAATCATCAAAGAAAGTGGCCTGCCCATCTCCATGGCGCTATCAGTAAATAAGCTGGTTTCAAAAGTGGCCACGGCCGAGTTTAAACCCAATGCCGAAAAGCAAATTCCGGCAGGCGAAGAAAAAGATTTTCTCGCCCCGCTGTCGATTGAAAAAATTCCGATGGTAGGCAAACAAACCGCTTCCTTTTTATACGACATGGGTGTGCGCACCGTAGCTACCCTGCGCGACATGCCCGTGAAATTTTTGACCAGCGCCTTCGGCAAAAATGGCATTAGCCTGTGGAACAAAGCCCACGGCATAGACGATTCGCCCGTGGTGTCGTACACCGAACAAAAATCTATTTCCACCGAGTCCACCTTCGACACTGACACCATCGATGTAAAAAGATTAAAATCTATTTTGATTGCGATGGTTGAGAAGGTGGCGTTTCAACTGCGCGAACAAAAAAAGCTTACTTCCTGTGTGGCCGTCAAAATCAGGTATTCCAATTTCGATACAGAAACCAAGCAGATTCATATTCCCTATACATCTTCCGACCACATCATTTTGCGTGTGGTGCAAGAGTTGTTCGATAAGTTGTATAACCGCAGAATGTTGATTCGCCTGGTGGGCGTGCGCCTCAGCAACCTCGTGCACGGCAATCAACAAATCAGTTTGTTTGACGACACCGAGGAGGACATCAACCTCTATGAGGCCATGGACTTTATCAAACACAAACACGGCACTGATAAATTGATACGCGCCACCACGCTGGATGTGAACAAGCGCGTGCGCATGGAGATGAACCTCTTCAAAGGCAAAGTGTCAAAAAATTTATTGAATTAAATTACCCAATCATCGTGGTATGCCTTCACAAACCGAGAAGTTGAAGAGCATATTCTGCCATACTAAGTTTTTATGTACCTCAATTGCCATACCGGTTTCAGTTTTAAATACGGCACACTGCCGATTAAAACTTTATTTGAAGAAGCCAACGTTGTGGTGTTCATCGACTTGCGCTCACGGAAATCAACAACGTGTCATCGTATCTGGAGATGCTGCGCGTGTGTGATGAAAACAAATCCCGCGAAAACGGACTGACCAAATACGGAAAACCCGCTCACGACTTAACACTCGCAGTGGGGGTTGAATTCAGAAATAAAGAAACCGATGGCGTAATGCAATACATTGCGCTGGCCAAAAACAATCAGGGTTTTGAGGCAATCAACCGATTTTTGTCCTATCACAATCGCGAGGACAAACCGTTTCCGGCACGCGCACCGGAAATGGAAGAAGCGCTGATCGTTTATCCTTTCGGAAAAGTAGAGCCTGAACAACTGAAGGCCCATGAATATATTGGCGTTACAGTTTCTGACTTGCACGCGTTCACTATGTATAAGGCACGCGAGGATTACGCGTTTAAGTTTGTAGCACTTTATCCGGTCACGTTTCTGCCTCCCGAGATCGCGCGTAACGAAAAAACAAAAAAAGAAAAAGTAATCTACCGCGACCACAACACGCATCGCCTGCTGCGCTGCATAGCGCATAATACTTTGCTCAGCAAGTTGCCCACACATTTGGAAGCGTGCAAAGAAGAATACATGCTGCCGGAAGAGGAGTTAAAAAAACAGTTTGAACAATTTCCGGAACTTATCTTCAATGCACAAACCCTTTTGCAGCAATGCTCCATTGAATGCAAACTGGGCGAAGACAAAAACAAAAAATACTTTACTCACAGCGCAAAAGAAGATTTGAAATATTTGCGCGAGCAAACACAAAAAGGTTTTGCCAGGCGCTATGGCGATAATCCAACCGTGTGGAAAACGCACATTGAAAAGGAACTTACCATTATCGCAAAAAAAGGATTCACGGCCTATTATCTGATTGCCTTCGATCTCATTCGTTTTGCACAGCGAAATAGCTACGACTTTGTAGGGCGCGGAAGTGGAGCGAACAGCACAGTGGCGTATTGTTTGGGAATCACCAATGTCGATCCGATTGAATTGGATTTATACTTCGAGCGCTTTTTAAATGAAGAGCGTGTTTCTCCTCCTGATTTTGATATTGATTTTTCGTGGGACAACCGCGATGCCATCTACGAATATCTTTTTCATAAGTATGGATACGATCATGTTTGCCTGCTCGGCACGCATGTTACGTATCAGGGCAAATCCATCATTCGTGAATTAGGTAAAGTATTTGGTTTGCCCAAAGAAGAAATCGACAACTTAGTAGAAGGAAGGAAAGATAAAATCGAGCGCGATCACATCGCACAAAAAGTGATGGGCTATGCCGACTATATCATCAGCAAAGAGTTGCCTGCTAATATTTCCATTCATGCCGGTGGCGTGCTGATTACCGAAAAACCGATTTATCAATATACGGCCACCGAGTTCCCTCCAAAGAGTTTGCCCGTATCACAATTTGAGATGCACGCAGCGGAGGACTTTGGCCTTTACAAATTTGATATTCTCAGTCAGCGTGGATTGGGTCACATTAAAGACACGGTGCGCCAAGTAAAAAAGAACAAAGGCATTGATGTGGATG
>JABFSO010000221.1 GCA_013140555.1 Cyclobacteriaceae bacterium
ACAAGCTCTTTCCGGAAGGGTTTTTCAAGCAATTTAAAGACAAGGATTCCTTTCAAGAATATTTTGACAGCCTCTTTAAGCAAGGCATTGAAGAGATGCCGCGATGGTGCGTATAAAATTGATAACCCATGCACCTCCTGGAGGCGCTTGGGTGCAAGGTTCAGTGAACGCTGTCGGCTGGATTACTTACCTGGCTCAGAAGCGCTGGCATCGGGTATTTGGGTAGGTGCCAGTTGTGCAGAAGCTGGGGCAACTCATGCAGAAGCTGTGTCATTAGTTGCAGGGAGGATGGCAACCGATGCAGCAGTTATACCATTTATTGTGGATGCTTGGTGAATCTGTATTCGGATCCGGTCTACCAAAGTTTGTCCGTTGGCTAAACCACTTCAGCAAGCGTTTATGACCAATCCGAGATCCACCTACATTGCCGAAGCCGCATCCTTCGCTTCATATTGAATATCAAAAACAAAAACTATGTTGTTGGTATTTCCATTGTTGGAAAGGATATTCATATTGATGGCCTTCGGCAATATGCCATGTAAATAGATATATGAATATTGCGTGGTTTCGGAAATGTTGCTGACACTTTTGGAGCTAGAGCTCAGGTTGTTTTGTGAAAAATAACGCGCGATGGCATCGGGTTGTAAGGTGGCGTTAAATCCATTGATACGCATGAATGGATCTAACCAGTAAACATTTTGCAAGGGATTAACAATGGCATCGAAGGTATTCGTTATCTGTACATTACCAACACCACGTTTTAGGTTGGTCAGGTTTCCGTTCGTTAGGGTCAATTGATAAATCGCATTCTTGTTCACCATGACGGTGGGCTTATTTCCTGAATATGCAAACCGCACCGAATCGGTGTACCATGTATTTAAAAACTTCCATTTCACTTTTACTTTCGTCAATAGCGAACCACTATACGATAATTGGGTGAATTGATACGTAGAACCATTGGCATCGGTATGGCGGATGGAGGTAGAATCGGTATAGTAGGTATAAGCAAGGGTGGTCAGGTCGGTTCCGGTAATCGTTTTAATTTTCCCGTTGTTGTACGTAAAGCTATACTCCTCGTAGGAGCTCAACAAAATGGTTTTTACCCGGTACTTTTGAGGTGTCAGATCAGGACCGCACGCAGCTACCGCCAAGAGAGAACAAAAAAGAATAAGCAGTCGAGAATTCATGGTAACGATCGCACCTCAAATATAAGGCCAATTGCCCGATAAATGCGAAACTAGGAATAAAGGTGAACGAGCGATTAAACCTTGATTGATAACAATTGTCTAAATTGCGAATTCTAAAATAATGCCTTTTGGACGATAAAGAGTTGCTACTAAAAATCCGCCATGCGGACACCCGTAGTTACGGCTTCAATCTATTGGTTCGGCAGTACCAGCAAAGGGTCTATTGGCACGTGCGCAAAATGGTGATCGACCATGACGATGCCGATGATCTGACGCAGGAGATCTTTATCAAAATCCACAAATACATCGACAACTTTCGCGAAGATGCGCAGCTCTTCACCTGGATTTACCGAATTGCGACCAATGAATGCCTGAGCTTTTTAAACAAAAAGAAAAGGCGCTTCTTCCTGCCGATTGAAGACGTGGGCCAGCAACTGGAAGCCAAGATCGATTCATCCCCGGATATGGATGGCGATGCCATTCAGAAAAAGTTACAGAAAGCCATTTTGAAGTTACCCGATAAACAGCGGCTCGTTTTCAACATGAAGTATTTTGATGATTTGCCCTACGAAACCATTTCGGAAATTACGGACACGAGCGTAGGCGCACTCAAAGCGAGTTATCACCATGCCGTAAAAAAAATAGAAGAATTTTTAGTTGACTGATTAAACTTAGCACACAAAAACTGATCTTAGAACCAGAACCAACAAAAGTGAAAAAGCTAGAAGACATACCTAAAGCACAACCCTTTAAAGTACCCGACAACTACTTTGAAGATTTACCCATGCGGATTCAAGCCCGGATACAAAAGCCGGAACGCAAATCGGTGTGGGCAGGTGAATGGGGCCTGGCACTCAAGCTGGCGATCCCTGTCTTAGTGATTGGTATCGGAGCGGTGATTTTCTGGCCGAGTGTAAAGGTAGATTCTGATCCGATTGCCAATTTGGATTCAGTTCCAACCAGCGAGCTGTTGGCGTATCTGGAATCAGATGAAATCTCGACTGAAGAAATACTAGAGAATGGAACGTTTACAGATGCTTCGTTAGAAAACCTGTATGCGCCTGATGATATCGATACAAAAGACCTGAATGAAGCAGTACAACAATTTGACTTTAATTTTTAAGCTTATGAACAAGCTCTTAATCCCGATTCTGTTTTTAATGTGCGCCCTTACGAGCGTAGCACAAGACGATCTTCCGCAAGAAAAACAGGATCCTAAAAACTTGGAGAAAATCCAAGCAGCCAGGATTGCACTAATCTCCGAAAAGCTAAAACTGACGCCCGAGCAAGCTGAAAAGTTCTGGCCTATCTACCGCGAGTTTACCGAACATCGGATGGAACTGCGCAGACAATTGCGTGACGCTGAGCGAACCCAAGATCCTTCGAAGCCCAAGCCCGAGCGCGATCAGGAATTGATTAAGCTGGCGTTGCAGTTAAAACAACAAAACGTAGACTTAGAGAAAAACTACTCCGAGCGCCTTCTCAAAGTAATTTCTGCGCGGCAACTGCTTACCTTGCCGAAGGCCGAAGAAGAGTTCAGGCGCATGTTGCTGCAGCGTATGCAAGAGCGCGAAGACTTGAAAGAGATGCGCAGAGAGAACCGTGAAAACCTTCGACAAAAACTAGAACAACGATCCAGGGAAAAGAATAACTAATGCGTTTTCTTCCAAAATTTAGCATCGTCATCCTGTGGCTCGGGATGGCGATGCCTTTTTATGTAACTGCTCAGGACAAAGGAGGCGACACTCCCGCTCTTCCCGCGGATACCACTTTCTCTATTGACAAATTAGATTCCATCTTCAGCTACTCCGATTCTTTGTCCATTTTTAACATGATCGATAGCCTACTGAATTCACAGCCTGATGTGGGTTCATCGATGGTTTTGCGGGCAGGATTTAACAGCAACATTATTTCAGCAGGTCGCTCCATCGGGGTGAGCCAATACGGTGCTACGATCGGGGGCTCTTATTATCACAAATCGGGATTGTTTGTGGATGCCAGTATGTATTGGAGCGAAGCGTATAATCCGAGTCTTTATTTGACGACTTTATCGGTCGGCTATCTCAAAACATTTTCTAAAGTTTATACCGCCATGATCTCTTACGATCGGTTGATCTACAACAATACCGACATCAATGTGGAAAATCCGCTGACCAACATGCTCGGTGCTTCCAACTTTGTAGATATCAAACCGGTTACGCTGCGATTGGATTATTCCTTTTACTTTGGGCAACAAACGGCACATCGTATCACTCCGGGCGTATCCCTCAGCTTGCGCAAATACAAATTTCTGGGGCTCGATCGAATTTCCTTCACTCCTACTTATCAACTGTTGTTTGGCAACGCTACTATTACCAGTATACAACTTGCTCAACGCAACAGTGTGTTGTTAGGTCGAAAGCTTCCCATCGTGCAGCAAACCGATTCCAATGAATTTGGCTTGATGAATCATGCGCTCGCCTTGCCCTTGCGCATCAGTAAAAAGAACTGGTCATTTACTTTTTCCTACTCCTATAATTGGCCGGTGGCACTTCCAAAAGAGGAAAGCACCTTACCACAAAACAGCTTTATCTCTTTAACGCTTTCCAAGATGATCAATTTTAAAGCCCGCTGATCATTAGTTGCTTGGTCAGTCGCCATCTTTTCAATACTTTGCCTCGCTTCCCGCCTTATGTCAAATTCGATCAGATAGCCGGTGAAGTAATTTTATCTAAACCCGATCGCATGAAGAACTTCTTTATTCTTTTATTGACTTGCTTAAGCATAACCTCATTTGCACAGCGCGAATACTGGCAACAACGTGTTGACTATGCGATGGATATTAAGTTCAACGCCACCAACCACCGGTTCACCGGCAATCAAAAATTGATCTACTCAAACAACTCTCCTGATACATTAACCAAAGTTTATTATCATCTCTATTTCAATGCATTTCAACCGGGCAGCATGATGGATGTGCGCTCGAGAAACCTACCCGATCCGGACAGACGCGTGATGGATCGGATCTCCAAATTGAAAGAAGATGAGATTGGATTTCAACATATTACCTCGCTCAAGCAGGATGGTAAAGCATTGAC
>JABFSO010000025.1 GCA_013140555.1 Cyclobacteriaceae bacterium
GAAGTTGCCTTTAATATAATGTCATGCAAATCGGTCATGCCTTCTTTCTTCAAGCGGTTGAACTCAGCGATGAGTACAATTCCGGTCAACACGGCTACACCGAAAAGTGCGATAAAGCCTATGCCGGCAGAAATACTAAATGGCATGCCGCGAAAGAGCAGAGCGAAGATTCCCCCAATCGCTGACATAGGAATAGCGGTGAAGATAAGGACGGATTGTTTTAGCGAACCAAACGTGAAGAACAGCAACATTAAAATGAGCAAAAGCGCAACGGGTACTGCTATTGACAACCGTGCCTTTGCTTCTTTCAGGTTTTCAAATTGCCCCCCGTAGGTCGGAAAATACCCTGGCGGAAAGTCAACTTGGTTTGTAATTTTCTGCTGCAGCTCTTCAACAATACTGGCCACATCGCGGCCTCGCACATTAAAGCCTACAATTATTCTTCGCTTTGCATCTTCACGTTGAATCTGGTTCGGTCCGATTTTGAATTCCACATCGGCTAACTGTTTCAAGGGAATCTGCTCGCCCTTCGCAGAAGAAATGAACAAGTTGCGCACATCTTCAATACTTTGGCGGCTTTGCGAACTAAGACGAACGGTGAGGTCATATCTTCTTTCGCCTTCGAACACCAGCCCGGCTGCTTGCCCTGCAAAGGCTGTATTAATGGCCTGGTTAATATCAGCGATGTTCAGACCATACTTGGCTACCTCATCGCGGTTTATATTGATTACGATTTGCGGCAAGCCGGTAACTTTCTCCACATATAGGTCACGCGCACCTGCTACGCTTCCTGCAATTTTTCCAATCCGTTGTGATAGATCGGTAAGTACATTAAGGTCTTCGCCAAAAATCTTAATTGCCACGTCTTGTCGTACGCCCGTCATCAACTCATTGAATCGCATTTGAATGGGCTGTTGAAACCCGAATGTTACCCCGGGAATATCTTCCAATGCTTCCCCCATTTTATCAGCAAGTTCTACTCTGTCACCGGCTTTTTTCCATTCACTTTTATCTTTCAGGATTACCATCATATCGCAGGCCTCAATAGGCATAGGGTCGGTAGGTATTTCTGACGAACCAATTTTGCCGACCACTTCTTTTACCTCGTCCGGAAACTCGCGCAACAAAATTTCTGCGCCCTTAGAGGCAGTCTCTATAGTATACGACAAACTGCTTCCGGTAAGTACCCTGGTTTCTACGGCAAAGTCACCTTCTTCCAATGTGGGAAGGAATTCGCCCCCCATTCTCATAAAGAAAATGAGGCTTACCAAAAAAAGGATAACAGATGAAATGACTACAACAAACTTGTGCTTTAGTGCTCTATTGATTATGGGTTCATACACTCGATGAAAGAAATCCATCATTCTATCAGAGAAATTGCGTTTATGCTCAGTGTTCTTGCTCAGAAAAAGAGCCGACATCATCGGCACATAAGTGAGTGATAGAATGAACGCGCCAAGGATAGCAAAGCTAACGGTCTGGGCCATCGGTTTAAACATTTTACCCTCAATGCCGACCAGGGCAAGAATGGGCAGATAAACGATCAGGATGATAATTTCACCAAAAGCTGCCGATGTTCTTATTTTAGAAGCTGATTGATAAACTTCCAAATCCATTTCTTCTTTCGTCAAGCGGATGGCTCCTCGTAAGCTTAGGTGATGCATCGTAGCTTCTACAATAATTACGGCCCCATCCACAATCAAACCGAAATCAATAGCGCCCAAACTCATCAAGTTGCCGGATACACCAAAGACATGCATGAGTGATACTGCAAACAGCATCGCCAATGGAATGACGGAAGCCACTATCAAGCCCGCCCGTAGATTGCCCAGGAATAAAACCAGAACAAAAATTACAATTAGGGCGCCCTCAATTAAATTCTTTTCTACAGTGCCCACAGCGCGGTTCACCAATGCGCTCCGGTCAAGAAAGGCTTCAATGGTTACACCTTCGGGCAATGTTTTTTTGATTTGCTCCATCTTTTCTTTCACTCGATTCACAACAGCATTGGAGTTTTCACCTTTCAGCATCAAGGCGGTAGCGCCTACTACTTCACCTTCATTGTTATAGGTCATCGCTCCATAGCGGTTGGCAAACCCAAAGCGCACCTCCGCCACGTTGCGGATAAGAATCGGGATTCCGGCTGTCGTATTTTTAACTACAATCTTTCCGATGTCATCTACTGAATTGATGAGCCCTTCACTGCGGATAAACCAAGCATTGGGCTTCCTATCTATGTAAGCACCACCTGTATTTTGATTGTTCTTTTCAAGTGCCGTGAAAATGTCAGCAATGCCCAGATCATAGCTGCGAAGTTTATCGGGATCAAGCGCTATTTCATATTGCTTTAAAAGGCCCCCAAAGCTTGCCACATCAGCTACACCCGGTGTGCCCAGCAATTGCCTACGCACGATCCAATCTTGGATGCTGCGAAGTTCCATCGCGCTGAACTTGCCCTCATAGCCTTTCTTCGGTCGGATGATGTATTGATAAATCTCGCCAAGCCCTGTAGTTACGGGAGCCAGTTCGGGAGAGCCTATGCCCGCTGGGATTTGCTTTGCTGCTACTGAAAGTCTTTCGTTGACTTGCTGGCGCGCCCAGTAAACATCCACATTGTCGCGAAAAACAATGGTCACTACAGAAAGCCCAAAACGCGAAAAGCTCCGCATCTCTTTAATATCTGGAATGGTTGTCATTGTTTGCTCTACGGGAAAGGTTACGAGCCGTTCAATATCCAGAGCGGATTGAGAGGGAGCTATCGTGATGATCTGTACCTGATTGTTGGTAATATCGGGCACGGCATCAATGGGGAGTTGTGTGAGCGAGTAACTACCCCACGCAATAAGTGCCATCGTGAACAAACCAATTACGAGTTTGTTTTTGATGGAGTAGTGAATGATTTTATCAAGCATAATATTATTTGTCGTTAATGTTTAGATGTGGGAGCAACATCGTTGTCAGCAGCAAAAGCAAGAGGAATAAGCATGCTACTACTACAAGCGCATATTTGATGATTGACCAGACGATGCCTTTCTTCTTGGGCTTTTTGCTTTTAGCGCGTCCCATTATTAAAACCGTTAAATGAAGTACGAGTCAATGACAATTAAATTGTCATGACAAAAGGAATTCCCGCAAGAACGGGGAATGTGCGTAGTGCTAAACTTTAGGAGGTTGCCAAACAGAGTGGCTGGTGTTCGAAACAGATCTTTCGAAATATAAAAAGCGTTGCTTTGTGTTGTGTGCAAAAATCGAAAACTCTTGATTGGCTAGCGAGGTGAGTTGAACATGGGCTGCACAGCAAGAACAAATACAAAAAGGCGTACAAAAATCCTGTTCTTCACTCGTGTGATTATGGTTTGCTGTGTCCACAAAAGCAACACCTGCTTTGCGTTCATCCGCACAGGTATTCTGGTCATTGCACGGGTAAACCGTCATAAACACGATATATAGAGCAAATATGAAACGGGTGGCTTTCACGGTGCGAATATAAACGATAAATCCTTATAAAGAGTTTGTAAATGCATTTGCGCTAAAAATAAGAAGAGAAACCAAACTGAAACCCTGCTGTCCGCGAAGGGGGGTTGCCCAAAATATCGGTTTGCCAATTGTAGCGGTAGTTTAACCTGATCACAGTTTGCGCAGTAGGCCTCCAACTAATCCCGGGTACTACCGAAACAAACTCTTCACTGATGTTGCCACCCGTTTCATTGAAACGGCCAACGTTCCAATCTACATATTCCAATCGGCACACCGCGTTAACAATCGATTTCTCAAAACCAGCTATACTTTTTTTGAAGACAGGCTGCACAATATCTACAAATCCACCCGACTGTTTTTTACCGTACTGCTGTGTATAAGTATCGGGTACATCTACAATAACAAATGCCCATTCGGTAACGATATAGGTTTTGATCCGTGGAAGGGTTGTATTAAAATCTACCGCCCAAACATCTACTCTTCTTTTCTTATCTAAGGTAAAACCATCTTGCTGAAATTTGTTGTACACCCCACCCATATACGAAACGCCAAGTTCACCAATCTTTTTATTGCGCAAGGCAACTTTGGTGGTAATAAGAGGCTCCCCATTAAAACTCTCCTCGAAGCGATCGCGGTTCGATTTAGTGGCGGGAAGAAAAGTTTTATTCTGCGCATTGGAAATAATTTGATCGTCAAAGCCATTAGTAAGGTAAAGTTCATACGCATACACCCAATTCTTATTTTATTTTTTTCCATAGATGCCAAA
>JABFSO010000163.1 GCA_013140555.1 Cyclobacteriaceae bacterium
GCGAAATGCAATGGGCTTCGTCAATGGCAATCAAACTCACTTTCATCTTCTCGAACCGCACGCGAAACAATTCTGTTTTCAGTCGCTCGGGCGAGACGTATAAAAACTTTTGTTGACCGTAAACACAGTTGTCGAGCAGAATATCTATTTCACCGTGACTTAATCCGGAGTGAATGGCGATTGCCGGAATATCATTTTTCTTTAGTTGTGCTACCTGATCCAGCATGAGAGCAATCAGTGGTGTTACAACAATGCACAAACCATCCATCATCATGGCCGGTACTTGAAAACAAATGGACTTGCCACCACCGGTTGGTAGCACTGCCAAAACATCCTTTTGTTCAATTACAGCCTGAATGATTTCCGCTTGTGGCGAGCGGAAGGAACTGTATCCCCAATATTTTTTTAATACTTCAGTGGCGGTCACACATCAAAAGTACACACTTCCTACTATTCTATGGACGGTCGTTGGTTATAGTTTTAATAGAAACAATGCTGATTATGGTAAGTTCGAAATCACCACTTCCATTCGCGCTTCTCTAAAAATGCGGCAATGCCATTCTTACAATCATCGGTAGCTCGTGCGTGTGCATTCATAGTAGCCGCATAATTGAGCGCCTCCTGCAAACTCATGGATTGCACCTCGCCAATCATTTGCTTAGTAATTTGCATCGATCGACCAGAATTAGAAGTGATCAATTTTTGTGCGAAATCATAAACAGCCTTCTCAAGTTCTTCCTTAGAAACAACAGAAGAAACCAAGCCCATTTCTTTGGCGGTTGCTCCGTTCAGTAGCTCTCCGGTAAGAAGAAGTTGTCGCGCTTTTTGTTCGCCAATCTTTCGGATTAAAAACACCAACACCATGGCCGGTATAAAACCTATCCGTACTTCGGTGTAGCCAAATTTTGCTTCGGGCACTGCAAAAGCAAAATCACAAACCGTTGCCAAACCGCAGCCGCCTGCGAGCGCATGCCCTTGCACTTGTGCTATTACCACTTTACGAAGTTGATAGATTTGTAAGAACAATTCCTTGAGATGATGCGAGTCAGCTTTGTTTTCTTCGAAAGAAAAATGCTGCAGTTGTTGCAGGTACGCCAGATCAGCACCTGCACAAAATGCTTCACCGTTGGCTTTCAACACCACTACTTTTACGTCCTCATCGGTCTCAGCTTGAGTAAATGTAGCTTTCAATTCAGCTACCAATTCATGACTCAGGGCATTTCGCTTTTCGGGGCGGTTGAGTGTGATGTAGCCAATGCGATCTTTTTTGGAATACAGTACTAAGCTCATTTTGATTCAGTTAAAATAAAAGCACCTTGATGCAGCACCGAATGAATCGGTATCTGATTTTGCTTTGCAAACTTAATCAACTTGTTGCAATAGTTTCGCGTGTTGCTGGCATCCAATATGAGCATTCCTACTTGCTCCTTTCTGATTTTAGTAACATCCAGCGCATTTCGACTGACCAATAGATAATCGACAGTTGCATTTGCCGGCAGATGGGCGGCAGGTTGAATAGCATGCGCAATCAGGTGCTGCTGCCATAATTCAAAAGTGATATCATTAACTTTTCTTGAAGACAAAACCGTATCGCTTTGCACTTTCGAAACGCCATGTATTAACCGATTGGGTCGGATATGAAAGCGAATTTTTTCAAAATCGTTTAGCAACGCGCTGTCGGCTATAAATTGGGCTTGCTGATTTGAGATAAAATCCATCGCTGTGTGTCCGCTCACTGCATAGACAATCCATTGCCGTTCTCGCTCCACACTTGCATAGTGCATCCATTGCATAATGCTGAAAACTATTCCACATGCTATTGACAAATAAAGTCCATACAAATTCTTTCGTTCAAAAATCAGTAAGATGCCGATAAGCACACCCATCAAAAGACAACATTGAAAGGTGGTGATGTAAATGTCACTGATCAAACTAAACGGTAATTTTTCCGTGACAAAGACCGTTTGATTAAGCAAGTAAATCATTACAGATAAAAGTTTGCCTAGTAAAGTTGCTACCATCGATATAGAAGAAATGCATAGTAAGATTATGCCCAACACCAGCACGGCTGTGGAAAGCGGTATCACAAAAAGATTGGAAACTAAAAAGTAAACCGGAAACTGATGGAAATACAAAAGCCCTAATGAAAAGGTGGCAATTTGCGCAGCCAGCGAAACACACGTGATCTGCCATACCCAATCACCAATTCGTGATTTTACTTCCCATAAATTGTAAATGGGGCGTTGCAAGTAAACAATACCCAATACTGCCAGGTAAGAAAGCTGAAAACCTACAGACATAATCAGGTATGGATTATAGAGCAACAAGGCAAAGGCCGATGCCGCCAATGTATTGTAAATATTTGTTCGTTGTGCAAAAGGTTTTGCCAAGGCCACAAATGAAAACATGGTGACAGCCCGCAGCACAGATGGAGATAATCCGGTAACAAACGCAAAACCCCACAAGCAAAGTAAACTCAATCCCGCAGTCAACCATACGCTGCCGCGAAATTTTGCAAAGGGCTTCAGCAAAAAGAGCAGCAACGCATAAATGATGCCTACATGCAAGCCAGATACTGCCAATACATGCATGGCTCCGCTGGCAGCATACGCGTTGAGAAGATCGGAATCTAAACCATCTGTAACTCCCAAAACCAAAGCAGAGGCAATTCCTTGTGCTTGCGGATCATGAATATATTTCGCGATTTGATCGGAAGCCCAATGGCGAACCTGATGCGAATAAAAAATAAATCCGCTGCGCTCTGCTCCAGCTATCCATCTTATCTGAAATGGTCGAACATATTGCTGATGATAAATATTTTTGAAACTAAGAAAGCGTTTGTAATCAAACTCTTCCGGATTAGCGGGACTGCTCAGAAGCACTGGTGATCCTTTGATCAATATTTGATCACCAAATTTCCACGAAAGTGGTACCGAATCCTTTGCCATGTAGAGCAAAACCTTTCCCTCGCTCTTTTTCCATTGATCGGTTCTGATGGCTCGCACCTCCATTTCCACCTTCCAACTTTTTGCTTTCTCAACCGGCACACTTCGAACAATCGCAGTGTAGTAATGAATGGTATCAGCCGCATACATAAAGTGCAACGGGTTATTCAAATCGGTTCGAATGGTGACAAGTTGATATCCAACAAAACTTATTGCGCATAAACCGACAAATCCCGGTAACAGGGAATGCCTAACTTTTCTGGATAGTATTGCCAGTAAGATGTAAATCGAGAAGAGGGAAATGATGATAGCGGTAATTATTACTGTGCTTAGCTGATTGGGGAAATAAATAGCCGCCAAAATTCCAGCTACCAAAAAAGTGGTGATGCGTACCATCGCGATGGGTGCCCAACGAAACATTTACAACAGATTTTATGGTGAACGTAACGCAGGGAAGTTTGCGCGCAGGGAAAGCGCATGGTTACAAGCGAAAGATACAGGTTTTGAAGAGAATTTTTGCGAACGATATACGAGGCTATGAAAATAGAAATCTTAATTACCTCAGATACTTGTTTGTTTTAGACGAATAACAGCAGTCCCATAGTGGTTGAATCGAACATAAGAAAAACAAACTGTTTTCCATTCAACCCAACCAATACAACCATGCGCTGTCCAGCCCTTCTATATCGCTAAAAAGCTAAGGTTATTCTCTCTGGCTTTGGTGGTAAGGTCAATAACATCAAAGCGTCTCACTTCGGTAAAGGAACCCATATCAGTGTCGCTGTTGATCAAGATTGCACCAACAAGAATTACATACTTACAGTTGTATTTGGTCTTCTCCACTAATTCGTTAATGCGCTTATCAATGGCTTCATAAATTACTTCTGTTGCTTCAAACAAGGGAGTGCTGGCGCTAAGAATTCTATCCTTCTCTTCGAAAAGAATTTGTTCAATCGTGTTCATCTGATAGTCCAACTCCGTAATATTTCCGGCTGTAATTTGGTTGCTTGTGAGTTTTGCTAATGCACCTTTTGCTGCACCGCAGCATCCACTATTTTTACTTTGCCCAAAGCGATGAATTTCACCAATGGTACCATCTTTCGTTATTCCAATATGTGGGCCATAATAAATAAAAACTGCACCATCATCCGGAACGTGGCTGGCGAAAGCCCCCATACCTGTAAGCCCAGTAAATGGAAATCCGTCTAAACCGCCCATCTTAAAAGGCCCGAGGAATTCTTGTGTTCGTGCCGGATATTGAATACTGTTTACATCATCACTGCAAATGCTGTCGGCAAGCATTACTTGTTTGGGTTCTAAGTCTAATTTATATTCAACAAAGTCGATGATTTTGTTTACGCTGTCGATCGTGGTTATTGCCTTTGGATACCAAGCGTTAATGATTTCTAATTTCAGCCGCTTCTTCATTTTTTCAAACTTTAAAGTATGATGTTATTCTTGGGTTGTAAAGCAGGTGGTAAATCAGTTTCACCAATCATTTCTCTTAAATCGATTTCGATGGTTCTACTCATTTGCGAAATCGGAACATCGTTGGCACTTCCTTCAAATGGATTTTCGGTGCTTTCGCCCACTTGTTCTAACGAGGTATAAACCCAAGAAATGAGCACACTAAATGGAATGACTAACCAAACCATATTGCCTTTCATAAAGCCTTCCATTCCATCGTTTAGTTTGTCAAATTCTTTCAGCATCCCAAAAGGCAAAAGCAAACAGAATAATTTAATGAAAAAGGAATTGATGGTTGCAAATTGCCGGGGGTAGGGAAAGTTTTTTATTCTTTCACTTCTGCCTTGCTGGTCGTAAAAATCTTTTACCATGCGTTGCATTTCTACAAATTGATAACTATCTATTTGTTTGTCCGCAAAGAGGTCTTTAATTGTTTTTGATTGCAGACTCATCAGTTGCGCAGCTTTGTTTTTTGTGCCGAGAATAAATTTTAATTCTTCTTGGGAAATATATTTTTCCAATTCCGCTTCTACCGTTGTTTCCTTTTCGGGAACGATGTAGAACTCTTTGTATTCGCTGTTATAAGCTTTGTTTGTAGTTTCCCAAGCTCGGCTATCTCTCATGGCATAGCGTAATGCTGTTAGCCACGCAAAATGCCGGTATACTAACAGCTTTGTTATTTCTGAGTTGCTCAAAAAATCTCTGCTCATGGTTCCCCAAGCTCTACTGCTGTTGAGAATGGCTCCCCAAATTTGTCGCGCTTCCCAGGTTCGGTTATAAGTCTGTGTGTTTTTGAAACCTACAATAAAGGCCGTTGCCGTTCCCAGCAATGCAACTACAGTCCAAGGTATTGCCAACCACTTCAATCCTGCAATCTGATATAGAACCACCGGAATGATCCCTATAACGAGCGTCTTGTATATGTTTCTTCTTGTCCAAAGAAGAAATTCTGAAAATTTATACGATTTGCCTGCGTGCATTAATGGGTAGTTTTTGAAAAGTACTTATGGATAAGAATGCCAATGCTGATTCAGTGTCACCCTAACTTATAAGTAATTGGAAGTTGAATACAAACATCCACAGGCTGCCCATTTAACAATGGTGGCGTAGTGAATCTTAAAGCTCGTATAATTCTCACCGCTTCTTTATCTAAAACGACATCTATCCCTTTATTGACAACAATGTTTCCAACCTTGCCGTCCTTAGTAATCACAAATGAGCAAGTAACTACTCCTTGAATTCCGCCTCGCCTAGCTTTGGGTGGATAAATCATACCTTCGCCAATAAAATGATAGACAGTTGGATGGTCTGTTGCAAGCTTAGGAGATTTATATCCTACCGCATCATTATCTTCTAAATATTTATTGACTTTTGCGAGTTCACCATTATTAGAACAAATTTCGGTTGTATAGTTCAACTGAAAGTTATAATCCAACTCTCCGGTTCCTCTTGCGCGTTGATAGATCCAAACACCAAATGGCTCGCCTCCCTTTGATGTCTGGCTATTTGTTACAACATTCTTTTTTAAATCCAAAGTTGACTCAGTGATCGTACCATCACTATTTTGTGTAATCGTCTTTGAATATCTGGCTTTTTCTTTACGCACTTCATCCATCCGCTGATTGTAATACTTTGTTTCCGTTGTTTGTGAAAAACAAATTGTGCTAATATTTATTAAAAGTGCCGTAAGGTGAAGTTTGTTCATAAGTACTTAGTTAGCGTATACAATTTACGATCATTAATCCGAGAAATCACTGAATTCAGTCATATACCATTTTCCTTTGATTCGATTAAATCGATACTCAACGTTTATTCCATTATCAATCCCTTCCCAACAAAAAAGCCTTTCATCGGTATCTCTCATTTCTCTTTTGAAGTTGTCATAGATCTGAGGTATATATTCTTCACCCCAATAAAGCCTCACCATTTTCCAATTATTCTTTTCAATTCTTGCGGAGTCAACCTCGCCAGAATTCCATTGCTGGGATTTTAGTGGAAACTTGACTCTGCCTAGTTGGAATAAACTATCGCTAATAAATCTAGCAAGAAAGTCGTTAAACACTTCCTTGTCGCCATTTGCAATTCTTGTTTCCTTCAGATTTTTTGATGAGTCAAGCATACTTACCTCATTGTCGATAATTGCAAACTTTTCACCAACCGATTCCTTGACAGACCCAATAAAGTATCCGAGTAACAATGAAACTAAAGCAACCGTAACAACAACTAAATTCTTTTTCATAAATCGATTTTTAATCAGCTAATCGTAACTGGATGATAGGATCGAGATGTCCTCAAACCCAGTAACGAATTTCAATTTCTGCTCATCGATGGCAATTCCGAACTCTATTTATTGCCTTTATTCTTCACCAAATAAGTCAGAACAATAAAAACTATCAGACCAAAGGCCAGCGTGAAATTTGTACTCATTGGTCGATTAGGATCTCCGGTCGTAATGTGCATTATTTCTGTAGCAAACCCTCCTGCCAACAAACTGACGATCACCCGAACCCATGCTTTTTGTAAGAATATCATAGACTCTCTCTTTTATAGCCTTTTTACATAAAATGGTAGTAGAATAGAATCAAAACAATTATTTACTGATAATAACAACACCGCCATTTCTGTTTACAATATTATACTCTTTAACCAGCCTTGATTCAGAGATCGATTTTATCTTAGTATAGCGATTCTCTTCAATGGATATTGGCGGATTTTTTGAGATCAAAACTTTGCCATTAAGAATGATTGTTTTGTCAGTCTCGATATAGGTCTGAATTGAATCTTTCGACAACTGGTTGACGAAAAATCTATTTCCTTTCGCCCACTTCATCACTTTATAACCATACGTTGCAGGAACCAATAGCAAACTATCGATCAAATATGATTCAGTGGAAACACAAATATGCCGAGCTCCTAGCCTACTCAAGCTGTCCTTTCGTGCCATCGATTGTTGATCTTGAGCGACTAGTTGGTTTCCGGTGAGTACTAAAATCAACATCATGATGTAAGTAAAACATTTTAAAATCATCATGTTCATTTTTAACCTAACCTGATAATCTTTACAAGCATTCTTTATCATATCAAATCTTTACTTATTCTATCACCCCCTCTGCAATCTTCCTCACATCTTGTTGCTCCATGCATTTAAAGTGACCCTTCGGGCACGTCTTCGTGCCGAAGTTAGAACACGGCTGGCACGGTAAGTTGGGCACTACAAAATTCTGATGAAGTACTTCTTTCTGTTGGGTGCCGTAGTAAGGTTCTACATCCAGCTTGGGCGAGGTGCCGCCCCAAATGGCCAACACCTTTTTCTGCATGGCACACGCAATGTATTGCATACCGGTATCGTGCGAAATCACAACCCGCGACTGCCTCAACAAATCGGCACTGGCATGTAAATTGAATTTCCCACATGCGTTGAATATACGCTGCGGATCGATTGAAGTAATCTGCTCTCCCTCGGCTGCATCTTCTTTGCCTCCTACTAAAATGATTGGCTCCTTTATTTCACGACAAAGTGCCTGCAACTTGTGGACCGGTAATTTTTTCGTGTAGTACGAAGCACCAATCACGATCGCCACAAAGCCAGCATGAAATGCCTGCGGCAATTGTTGCGCGCTTACCCGATCCTTTTCCGGAATAAAATAATCAAGTCCCAAGCCATCATCTTTCACACCCAAGGGTGCCACCGCATCGAGACAGCGCTGTGAAATATGTCGACCCGGCATGCGGTTAATTCCAAATTTGGTAAGCAAAAATTTCTCTACACTCAGCTTTCGATAACTCAGGGTTTTGACTCCAAGAGCCCACCGAATCCGATATGAACGAAAATTTTTGTGAAGGTCAATGATGTAATCGAATTGCTCTTGCTTCAAATCTTGAATGAGCTGCGGCAGATTGTTTTGAAACGTATGAATCTTATCAACATACGGATTGCTTTCTACTATAGAAGCAAACTGCTTTTTGATCAGAAAATGAACCTGAACATCCTTGAGCTGATTTTTCAACACACGCATCACTGGTGTGGTGAGCACAATATCGCCAATGGAAGAAAACCGAATCACCAAAATCTTCATAGATATTATCGGATATTGTGCGTTGATGTCGAGCAATTCATCAAATTGCTGTAACACAGCGACAAATGTAAACTGTATTTTTATGGATGGAAAATACCAAATCAATTTACTACTTTAGAAAACTAATTCTTTAAATCATGAACTATTGGCTCGTAAAATCTGAACCGGATGTGTATTCGTGGGATGATTTGGTAAAAGATAAGAAAACCACGTGGGATGGTGTGCGCAACTTTCAGGCTCGTAACAACTTAAAGGCAATGAAAAAGGGCGATTTGGCTTTTTTTTACTACTCTAATGAAGGAAAAGCCATTGTGGCAATGGTGGAAGTGAGCAAAGAAGCCTTTCCTGACCCCAAAGATGCAAATTGGGTGGCCGTAGAAATTAAACCGAAAGCACTGCTCAAAAACTCCGTTTCACTAGCTACCATCAAGGCTGATAAGAAATTATCTACTATGGCGCTGGTAACTAACTCGCGCCTATCGGTACAACCTGTAAAACCCGAAGAGTTTGACTATATTTTGGCTCTATCTGAAAAATAAAAATGAGGTGCGAGGTGCGAATTGGTGGGGTGCGGTATATTGGTCTGGCGATGCTGATGGCATTTTCCTTGTGCAGTGTGGCGCAACTGTCGCAACCGGGGCGTTTTGAAAAAGATCAAAAGAGAAGATTTGGCGATTTTCACATAGTATCCTTAGAAGATCAGGGACTTGCGCTTTTGCGCGACAAAGAAAAATATGAAATGCGCGAGCGACTGTGGGAGTTCATTCAACTCGACACGGCACTTGCGGAATCATGGACCAAAGATTTAACAGTAGAACAAAAGTATCGATTTGTTGGCCACGACTATCGCGATAAAAACTTGTATTATCTTTTTCGTGCGGGCGATACTGACTTAGGCGATCTCAAAATCATAAAACTTGACCTACAAGCTAAGCAAGTGTTGGAGTTTGATTACAAGCCCGAGCTAGCCATTCAACTCACACACTTTAACATTGTTGGCAAACAAATTCTCTTGGCCGGATATGTTACCCGCCAACCTGCCGTGCTCTTGTACAATATGGAAAACAATCAGGCGAAAATTGTGCCGGGACTATTGGCCGACAATACCGAAATTCTGGATGTGCGCGCCAATGTCAACAATACTTTTAATGTGTTACTGAGCGAACGGCAAACCAAAGCAAAAAAACGGTTGATCTTAAAAACCTTTGACGAAACTGGAGCGCTTTTACTGGATGATCTCATTGAAGTGGAATCTGAGAAAAATATTCTTTCCGGTATGACGAGCACACTCGTGCGTGATGAACTGATGCTGGTGGGCACTTGGAGCGATGGCATTTCAAAACAAGCATCTGGCATTTTTTCGGTAATGGTAGATCCGTATAGCGAACAGAAAATTAATTATTTCGACTTTGGTCAGCTGACTCACTTCTTCGATTATATGACACCGAAGCGTGCAGCCAAAACAAAAGAAAGATCGGATGCGCGAAGAAAGGCCGGTAAAACGCCTGAGTTTAGAACAAACGTGTTGCCCATTCGACTGCTTGAAACAAAAAATGGATTTGTATTTTATGCCGAGGCTTATTACACCACTGCTTCTGTAAATAACCGCTCCGGGGCATCTGCGAGTCCATATGGCTATTATCCCTATGGCATGTATGGTTATGGAAATCCTTATCGCTATGGCGGGTACCCGTATGGTGGTGGATATCCGTACAGCCCCGGCTACCCCATGAGCAGCACGAGTACCTCTGCAGAAATTAAAATGCAAATGGCCTGTATCGCAGTGTTAGATGGCAGCGGCCAACTCATAACGGATCACGGTTTACCATTGGCCGAAATGAGAATCCCCTCTACCGATCAGGTATCTGATTTTATTTATACTCCCACACGCACCACCATTCTGTTCAACAAAGACAACGAAATACACTTTCAAGTAACCCAATCAGATGGCGTGCAACTGATCAACGAGAAAAAAGAAATTCAATTATTGCAAGCCAGCGAAACCATCCGCTCCAGCACCGATGCCGTGGGTTCTATGCGTTATTGGTATAAGAATGTATTATACCTCTATGGCTACCAATCTATCAAAAATCCGGAGAAAGGAAACCGCGATGTATTCTTCATAAACAAATTAAGGATTGATTAAAACGCTGCTTCTCGTATGTCTACTATTTCCATGCATAGCTTACGCGCAAGTGCAACAGGTAGCGCGTTGGGAGATTGGCATGGATGTGGAAAACACCAGCAACTACAAAGCTTCATCGGTGGATAGTACCGGCTTACTGATCTATCGCACAGCTAAAGACAATACCGAACTTCAATTAATCATGCTAGACACAGCACTGCATGAAAAATGGAAAGGGAACATCACGATAGACCAAGGGCTGAACGTAACTAAAACTACCAACTACAAAAATTTTTACTATCTCTTACTTCAGCGCGAAGGATTAGCCGGATTTATCATGATTGCACTTGACTTAAGAAACGGCCTGTATGCGGTGCATGTATTAAAAAATGCAATTCCCTTTTCCCCATCGGAGTTTCAAGCAACAGCTGGTGCTGTTTTAATTGGCGGGTACTTCAATTACCGACCATTGGTGTTACACTATTCATTTCAAACCAACAAAGCAAAAGTGCTTCCCGGTTTTTTTAATGAGCCGGGCGATCTTACACAAATGAAAATCACACCCGATGGGTCCATTGATGTAATTGTGTCCTCTAAAAATTATCAAAGTAAAAAGTGCTTGTGGATACGCAACTACAATGCCGAAGGAGACTTAATCAAAACGACTGTGCTTGAGTCGCGCGAAAAAAGAAATCTGATCTTCGGACGCTCCATCAAAATGCACAACAACGAACAGGTAGTAGCCGGAGTGTACGGCAAAAATGGCGAATACTCCAGAGGTGTATTTATTGCTTCCATTAATCCTTCGGGCGAGTACACGATTCGCTACTATAACTTTGCCGACTTACAAAACTTTTTTCACTACCTAAGGGCAAACCATGAGAAACGAATTAAAGAAAGAATTGCGCGCAGGAGGGTGAAGGGCAAAAACACAAAATTCAATTACCGTTTGTTAGTGCAAGAACTAATTCCTTATCAAAATCAATTCGTTTTACTGGGCGAAGCATTTTTTCCGAAATACACCTATCGCCCTAACTATGTGGGCATACCTGCATACGGCACGCGCGGCTATGGCATCAACGCTTCTCGTTACCGAAACGATTTGGTTTTTGATGGTTTCCAGTATACCCATGCCATCGTCATAGGTTTTGATTCAACCGGCCACGTAAAATGGGATAACAGTTTTGAGATCAATGACGTGAAAACTTTTCAGCTGGAACAATTCGTAAAAATTGCTCCCACTAAAGACAACATCGGTTTGGTCTATTTATATGAAAACCTCATCCGAACTAAAATTATCCGCAACAATGAGGTATTGGAAGGCAAAAGCGTAGATGAATTAAAAGTTTTTAATGGAGAAGGTACCGTTACCCGCCAGGATGCCAAAACCAGCCACCTCGATTACTGGTATGGAAACCATTTGTATGCCTCCGGTGTGCAAACCGTGCGCAAATCAAAGGATGGCACTTCACTTCCCTTCAAAAAAGTGTTTTTCATTAATAAGATCACCTACCGATAGTATCAAATCCTTCAAGGTTTTTGCTTACCTTCGCGCCTGCGTATGCAGAAAAAAATCGTCTTAGATTCGCAGCTCCTCGACATCACGCTCAATCGGCTTTGCCAACAACTTATTGAAGCTCATCACGATTTCTCTGAAACTGTTATTCTTGGATTGCAGCCTCGGGGCATTTTTTTGGCCGAATTAATTCATGCCAAGCTCAAAACACTGGTGAAAAAGCAAATTCCACTCGGATATTTAGATGCTACCTTTCACCGCGATGACTTCCGCAGACGTGACGTACCCGCGAAGGCAAGTGAAACACGCATACCATTCGCGATCGAAAATAAAAATGTAGTGCTGATAGACGATGTGCTCTTCACGGGGCGCACCGTGCGCGCAGCCCTCGATGCCATGATTGCCTTCGGGCGCCCGGCAAAAGTGGAGTTACTCGTTTTAGTAGACCGCACTTCCACGCGAGACCTGCCCATTTCTGCCGACTACGTAGGAAAGCATGTAGACACCCTCGAGTCGCAAAAAATATTAGTAGAATTAGTAGCCCAAGGGCACAAACAAAATAAAATCTGGTTGATCAATAAGGATTAAAAACTATGTCAAAGCTAAGTCAACGGCACCTGCTCGGAATTAAGAACCTTACCCGCCAAGACATAGAACTTATTTTTGAAACAGCCGATAATTTCAAAGAAGTCATCAATCGCCCGATTAAGAAAGTGCCTTCCTTACGGGATGTCACCATCGCCAACATCTTTTTTGAAAATTCTACACGCACGCGTCTTTCATTTGAGTTAGCTGAAAAGCGCCTTTCGGCAGATGTGATTAATTTTTCTACCTCGAACAGTTCGGTGAAGAAAGGAGAAACCCTTCTCGACACGGTCAACAATATCTTGGCAATGAAGGTGGACATGGTAGTGATGCGCCACGCCAGCGTAGGTGCTCCTCACTTTTTAGCCAAGCACATCAAAGCCAATATTGTCAATGCAGGCGATGGAACACACGAACACCCTACGCAAGCATTATTGGACGCCTTTTCTATTCGTGAAAAATTAGGCGGTGTGGAAGGAAAGAAAATTGCCATCATCGGTGATATCCTCCACTCGCGTGTGGCTTTGTCCAACATCTTCGCGCTGAAAAAACTCGGTGCCGAAGTGATGGTGTGCGGTCCGCCAACACTGATTCCAAAATTCATTTCCTCACTGGGCGTAAAAGTAGAGTGGGAAGTACAAAAAGCGTTGGAGTGGTGCGATGTGGCCAACGTGTTGCGCATTCAACGCGAGCGACAACAGATCAAGTATTTTCCTTCACTACGTGAATATTCACTTTACTACGGCATCACGAAAAAAACACTGGACGATCTGAAAAAAGAAATCGTTCTGATGCACCCCGGCCCGATCAACCGCGGAGTAGAGCTTACCAGCGATGCAGCCGATTCACAACACTCGATCATTCTCGATCAAGTAGAAAATGGAGTGGCTGTACGAATGGCCGTCTTGTATTTATTAGCTGGAGCAAACTAAGTTCCCACCACACATTAACTTCCAGCTTGCGCCTTTGCGTGCAACTGTCCTTACTTCTGCCAGCCTTCAATCTCTTGCAGCGTAGGGTTTTGCACCGATTCCAATTTCAGTTTTTTACGCATGCCCGGAATGTCATTGAAAAGCTTGGTCGGCTTGATCTCTTTCAATTGCGCCTGCGAATGAACACCCAACTTGATCAGAATCGGAATTAAATCGGCACGCACACCGGCTGCCTCCAGTTCTTTCTGCGGGTCGAGTTCTATATTCTTCTCCGGCTTCATCTGCGGGAAGAAAATCACATCCTGAATAGAAGGTGAATTCGTCATCACCATTGACAAGCGATCAATACCGATACCTAAACCAGCTGTCGGTGGCATTCCATATTCCAACGCACGCAAAAAATCTTCGTCCAACGTCATCGCTTCTTCGTCACCACGCTTGCCCAATTCCAATTGCTCTTCAAATCGCTTGCGCTGATCAATCGGATCGTTCAACTCTGAGAATGAATTACAAATTTCTTTGCGATTACAGATCGCTTCAAAGCGCTCTACCAATCCCGGCTTGCTGCGGTGCTTCTTCGCCAATGGCGACATCTCCAACGGATAGTCGGTGATGAATGTCGGCTGAACCAATTGATGCTCGCACTTCTCGCCAAAAATCTGGTCGATCAATTTTCCTTTGCCCATCGTGGCATCAGCCGGCACATGCAATTGTTTACATGTTTCGCGCAGCGCGGCCTCATCCATTTCTGAAATGTCAATGCCGGTAAAATGTTGAATGGCCTCATACATCGTGAAGCGCTTCCACGGACGCTTGAAGTTGATCAGGTTCTCTCCTACTTTCACTTCGGTGGTTCCGTGTAAGTCGAGCGCAACTTTCTCGATCATCTCCTCCACTAAGTCCATCATCCAATAATAATCCTTGTAGGCTACGTATAATTCCACTTGTGTGAATTCCGGGTTATGAAATCGCGACATGCCCTCGTTGCGGAAGTCTTTGGAGAATTCATACACACCATTAAATCCGCCTACAATCAAACGCTTCAAATACAATTCATTGGCAATGCGCAAATAGAGTGTCATGTCCAATGTGTTGTGATGTGTTTTAAACGGCTTCGCAGCAGCACCTCCATACAGAGGTTGAAGGATGGGAGTTTCCACTTCCAAATATCCTTTTCCGGTCAAGTAGCTGCGCATGGAGTTTACGAGTTGTGTGCGCTTCACAAAGGCATCGCGCACATGCGGATTCACCGTGAGATCTACATAGCGCATGCGGTAACGTTGCTCCGGATCGGTAAAAGCATCATGCAACACCGAATTGCCTTGCTCATCTTTGGTTTCCTTCACAATCGGCAACGGGCGCAGCGACTTCGAAAGGACTTTGAAACTGGTTACGTGAATGGACACCTCTCCTGTTTGTGTGGTGAACACAAATCCGGTTACACCGATGATATCACCGATGTCCAATAACTTCTTAAATACAATATTATATAGAGTCTTATCTTCTGTAGGACAAATATCATCTCTACGGAAGTAAACCTGAATGCGGCCGGTTTCGTCTTGCAGTTCAGCAAATGAGGCGTTTCCCATCACCCTGCGAGTCATGATGCGGCCGGCTATAGATACATCTTTAAATTCCTGCTGTGGATAGTTGTTATGAATTTGTTGTGTGGTCACATTCACATCAAATAATTCAGCCGGATATGGATTAATGCCCAGTTTATTCAACTCGTCCATACTTTGTCTGCGGATGATCTCTTGTTCGCTTAATTGCATAGTTTCTTTATCTCTAAAATAATTATCCTTTTCTCCTCTTCAATTCTTTCCGAATCAGCGTCAACTCGCGGCTGCTCTGCCCGGCAACCGATGTGTTTTCCGAAGCCCTGCGCAGCAAGTAAGGCATGACAGATTCTACTGGCCCATATGGCACATATTTGGCCACGTTGTATCCGGCTTTTGCCAGATTGAAAGAAATGTTATCACTCATTCCTAACAATTGCGCAAACCATATTCGGTTGTCGTTGTTCTGCATGCCGTGTTTGTTCATCAGAACTGTTAGGTATTGATTGCTGTATTCGTTGTGCGAACCACACACGAGTGAAATACGCTGCTTGTTATCAATGCAGAATGCTAGCCCTTTATTAAAAGCATCATCAGTTGCTTGCTTGTACGGATGGATCGGATTAGGGTATCCCAACTTAGCGGCACGCTCCGCTTCTTTTTCCATATAGGCGCCCCGCACCATCTTCACACCTAAAAAATAATTGTGCATGGCCGCATCGTGAAAAGCATTGCGCAAGTTGCCCAACATATCAGACCGATACATTTGGTACGTATTAAATACAATCGCTTTTTGTGAGTTGTATTTGCGCATCATTTCGTAGGCCAGCGCATCAATCGGATTTTGAGTCCAACTGTCTTCGGCATCAATCAATACCGGAATACCCGCTTCAAATGATTTACGGCAAATTTGGTCTACCCGGTTTCGCACGCGTTCAAATGCCGCTTGATCTTCAGCAGAAAGCGTTTGATCTGCATGTACTTTCTCCAACAAATCAAATGAGGCTAATCCGGTAACCTTAAATACACAAAATGGCACTGCCGAATTCTTCTTCGCTTCATCAATGGTTGAAAGAATTTCGCGTGTTGTTTTATCAAAGCCCACTTCATCCTTTTCACCTTCTACCGAATAATCGAGAATAGTTCCTACTTTAAATTTGGCCAGTTTTTCAATAGTAATTTCACTTTCTTCAACCGTCTCACCTCCACAAAAATGTTCAAATACAGTAGCGCGAATAATTCCCTTTACAGGAAGATGAAGTGCCAAACTCATTTTAGCCAATGTAGTAGCAATAGCAGAAGTAGTGGGGTTATTGACGAGGGAGAAGATAAGGTTTGCTTTCTTCAACTCTCGGTCACTTTTATATGAAAAAGCAACCGAAGTATCGTCAAATTGAATTGAAGGAACTGTTTCCATAGGCAAATTGGGCACAAATATAACAGGGTGGCAGATTTTATTGTTTGAAAAGTTACGAAATCACCGGCCATCATTAAAAAGTAAATATTACCATGC
>JABFSO010000294.1 GCA_013140555.1 Cyclobacteriaceae bacterium
AGGTATTTTATTGAGCATCCGAACGGTAACGATATGATGAAGACAGTTTATCTATTTTTAATTGGTTCTCTCCTGCTCATCGACCCAGGCAAGATCAGTAAAATCAATTCCGCGAAAGCAGAAGCGAAAAAGGCATACTTATCGGGCGACTTCAAAACCGCTGTGAAGAAGTACTCTTATCTTATCGACTCGCTGGGCGTAAATGAAGAGGAAGTGCGCGCCAATTTGGCCAACGCATACTTTCAACTAAACGATACCACCCATGCGCAAAATACCTATCAGCAACTTACACAAAGTGCGAATAAGCGGATCAGCTCAGTAGCAAATCAGCAACTGGGTGTGATGGCTAACAACAAGGAAAAACTGGATGAAGCATTGAACTACTTTAAGCAAGCGCTGAAAGCTGCCCCCGAAAACAATGAAGCACGCTACAACTACGAAGTGGTGAAGAAAAAGCTCGAAGACAAGAAGAAGCAAGACGAAAAGAAAAAAGACCAAAAAGATCAGGATAAGAAAGACGATCAAAAGAAAGATCAGAAGGATCAAAAGAAAGATCAGAAAGAGCAAGACAAAAAAGATCAACAGAAGAAAGATCAGGAAAAGAAAGACCAGGAGAAAAAGGATCAGGATAAGAAAGATCAGGATAAAAAAGATCAGAAAGACAAGAGCAAGGAAGAGAAAGAAAAAGAGCAAAAAGAGAAAGAGCAGCAAGCGAAAGAAGACGAGCAGAAAAAGAAAGACGAAAAAGACAAACCGACTCCCTCCAGCAACGAGCCGAAGGAAATGAACATGAGCCCGGAGAAAGCTAAGATGATTCTCGAAGCGATGAAAAATCAGGAGCGCCAATATCTGCAACAAAACAAACGCAAGGCGACCAAACCTAAAGACAAAGGCAAGCCTGATTGGTAAGAATTTTACACGCAAAAGTGTATCTTGTGGGTACTACAAATTCTTATGAAGGCAATTATCTGCAAAAACTTTGGTCTCCCTGATTCACTCCTATTAGACGAACTCACCTTGCCGCCTGTGGGCGAAAGTGAAGTGTGCATTCAGGTGAAAGCCTGTGGGGTCAACTTCCCCGATCTTTTAATCATTCAAAACAAATATCAATTCAAGCCCGAGTTGCCGTTCGCGCCCGGAGGCGAAGTGTCGGGTATCGTTGAAAGTGTGGGTGCCAAAGTCAAGCACCTCAAAGCGGGCGATCGTGTGGTGGCACTTTGCGGATGGGGTGGCTTTGCAGAAAAAGTAATCGTAAAAGCGAATCGTGTTTTCCCGATGCCACCCGGTATGGATTTTATAAACGGAGCATGCACACTCTACACCTACGGCACTTCCTATCATGCTTTGAAAGATCGTGCGCAACTAAAAGCCGGAGAAACTTTACTCCTGCTGGGTGCTGCGGGTGGTGTAGGCTTAGCCGCGGTGGAGTTGGGTAAAGTGATGGGTGCCACGGTAATTGCTGCGGCATCAACAACTGAGAAGCTCGAAATCTGCAAAGAAAAAGGAGCAACACATTTGATTAACTATTCGAAAGAAGATTTGCGTGCACGACTCAAAGAGATTACGCAAGACAAAGGTGTGGACGTAATCTACGATGCCGTGGGCGGCAAGCTGGCCGAGCAGGCATTGCGCTCCATCGCGTGGAAAGGTCGCTATCTGGTGGTAGGATTTACGACTGGTGAGATACCGCAGTTTCCGGCTAACCTTCCGTTGCTGAAAGGCTGCTCGATCATGGGTGTATTCTGGGGCAGCTTTGCTGAGCGCGAACCACAACAGAGTTTACAAAATCTGGGCGAACTACTCGGCATGATGAAGAGTGGAGCCATTCGTCAGCATATTCATAAAATCTATTCGCTCAACGAAGCACCGCAGGCACTTCACGATTTGATGGATCGCAAAGTGGTGGGCAAGGCCGTAGTGAAAGTAGGTGATTGGATCGAGGAACCAATCGTAGCGAAAGAAAGCAAACCGGTAGAAGTTGTCAAATCTTCGGTTGTACCGAAGCCGTTGCACATACCATTCAAAGACATTAAGAAATATGTGGGGCAATCGCTGGGTGTCACCGATTGGTTTACAGTAACACAAGAAACCATTAGCGCTTTCGCGGATGCAACACAAGATCAACAATGGATTCACGTAGATGTGGAGCGTGCCAAACAATTTCTGCCGGAAGGTAAGACGATTGCACACGGGTACTTAACGATGTCGCTGGCTGCGAAATTCTTTTATGAATTGATTGAGATTGAAGGCGCAGCTACGTCCATCAACTATGGATTAAACAAAGCGCGATTTCCGGTAGCCGTGAAGTCCGGAAGTAGAATACGTATGACCGGAAAAATCTTACAAGCCGAAGACATGCCCAACAACGGTATCAAACTGATCATGGAAGCCGTAATCGAAATCGAAGGAGAATCCAAACCGGCTTATGTTGGTGAGTTGTTGACAGCACTGTTTTGAATCAGTTGACAATTTACAAAAGAGCAATTGACAATCGTGTATCCAGAAACAAGAAACAAGAAACAAGAAACAAGTAACAAGTAACAAGTAACCAGCAAAAGCCATGCGATTAAAAGATAAAGTAGCATTAATCACCGGAGGCGCCAATGGAATTGGTCTCGCCACCGCGAAACGTTTTGCCAAAGAAGGAGCAAAAATCATTCTGTGGGATGTCACCGACAAAGGACAACAAGTAGTGAATGATCTGATTAACGATGGAGCAGCAGCGCTCTTTCAAAAAGTGTCGGTGGCCGATCAGGAAGCAGTGATCGAAGCAGTAGCAATCGCGAAAAATCATTTTGGCCGCATCGACATTCTGATTAACAATGCGGGCATCACCAAAGATCGCACACTCTTAAAAATGTCGAAGCAGGAATGGGATGATGTAATTTCTGTAAACCTGACCGGTGTATTCAACTGCACGCAAGCGGTAGTTCCCATTATGAAAGATCAAAACTACGGACGCATTGTTTCGGCTTCTTCCAATGTAGCCATTCGTGGTAACTACGGACAAACCAACTACGTGGCAACAAAGTCTGCCATCATCGGCATGACCAAAGTGTGGGCGCTGGAGTTAGGTCGCTTCGGCATTACCGCCAACTGCATCGCGCCCGGGTTCATTCAAACCGCGATGACTGATGCCATGCCCGAGGATGTTCGCAAACAAAGTCTCGCACATATTCCCGTAGGCAAGTGGGGCGTGCCCGATGATATCGCCAATGGCTATTTGTATTTAGCTTCCGATGAAGCGTCTTTCGTGAGTGGAATTTGTCTGACGATTGATGGAGGAGCTGCGAGGTAGACAGAAAGTTGGAAGTTAAAAGTTATTAGTTAAAAGTTAGAAGCTGAAAGCTGACGTGAGAGACATCTACTTACTAAGTGGATTAGGTGCCGACCAAAGAATATTTGATCGGTTGGATTTATCCGGATTTGAAGTTCATTACATCGAATGGATCAAGCCACTGCCCGATGATACGATGAAGAGTTACGCACATCGACTCTCATCTCAAATCAAATCACCAAAACCTATTTTGATTGGTGTTTCGTTTGGTGGCATGATGGCAACAGAGATTGCCGCGCAAGTAGCGGCAGAGATGGTCATTTTGATTTCATCGGCTAGAGATTCAAATGCCATTCCATTTTACTTTCGAATGCTTCGCTATTTGCCTATTCATCGGTGGATCCCCATTCAATGGATGAAAAAGGGAAATGCATTGCAAGACTGGGTTTTTGGCATTACACAAAAAGAAGATAAGGAACTGCTGCGTGCTATTTTGACTGCGACTGATCCCTACTTCCTTCGGTGGGCAATTCACCAGATCATTATATGGAACAAACGAAGTGAGCCATTGCCAATCGCGCAGATTCATGGTGACCGCGATCATCTCCTTCCCCTCCGCCAAGCCGATTTTTCTGTTCCTGACGGTGGTCATTTGATCGTTCACAACCACGCTCCCATCGTTTCCCAATGGATCCGCGAACAGATCACATAACAGTTGACATTCCGATAGCTATCGGAAGACAGACAGGCAATTGACAATTGTATAAGTAAAACTTAGTGCCTTGGTGTCTTAGTGGCAGAATAGATTCGCGAACAAATCAAATGAAATTTGTAATCCTTTTTTTATATGCGAGAGTAAGGAAACCAGCAAACAGAAACTAGCAACCAACTACCACTATGAGCCGCTACACCAGCATCGAATACAATAAATTTCTTCTGCAGGAAGTACATC
>JABFSO010000392.1 GCA_013140555.1 Cyclobacteriaceae bacterium
TATACCGGATCGACTCAGGATTTGGAAAATAGATTGCTCGAACACAACAGCGGTGAAACAAAATCCATTAAACATGGAATCCCCTGGGAAGTAGTTTGGAAAACACTTCTACCCTCTCGTGCTGAAGCGATGCAACTTGAAATCAAAATCAAAAAAAGAGGTGCTAAACGTTTCCTCGAAGATTTGTCCAGTAGTATTTAGACGCGAATGAGTATCAATCTTGTTTTGAATCTTTAATTGTTCTTTCGGGTGTAGCGTAGCCCGGTATCGCGTGGCGCTGAGGCGCCAAGGTCGTCAGTTCCCCCGCGAGGCGCGGGGTGGCCACCCCGACAAAAAAGCTCTGCGTTTCGCAGGGCTTTTTTTGTTTCTATGCCTTTTACAGTTTACATCTTATTCAGCAAATCAACTCAGAAGTATTATACCGGATCGACTCAGGATTTGGAAAATAGATTGCTCGAACACAACAGCGGTGAAACAAAATCCATTAAACATGGAATCCCCTGGGAAGTAGTTTGGAAAACACTTCTACCCTCTCGTGCTGAAGTGATGCAACTTGAAACCAAAATCAAAAAAAGAGGTGCTAAACGTTTCCTCGAAGATTTATCACAAGGTACTTAAACGCTAACGCGTACGAATCTAGGTTAAATATTGCTTCGAATTTTGATTGTTCTCATGGGTGTAGCGTAGCCCGGTATCGCGTGGCGCTGAGGCGCCAAGGTCGACAGTTCTTCCGGGTGTTCACCCCGAAAAAAAAGCTCTGCGTTTCGCAGAGCTTTTTTTTGTTTCTATGCTCTTCACCGTTTACATCTTATTCAGCAAATCAACTCAGAAGTATTATACCGGATCGACTCAAGATTTGGAAAACAGATTGCTCGAACACAACAGCGGTGAAACAAAATCTATTAAACAGGGAATCCCCTGGGAAGTAGTTTGGAAAACACTTCTACCCTCTCGTGCTGAAGCCATTCAACTAGAAACCAAAATCAAAAAAAGAGGTGCTAGACGAGGATTTATCTAGAAACTCATAGGCTTTAAATTCTCTTCAGAGTAATTTTGAATGTCCCGTTTGGGTCAATCACTTCCATTATAAGATCGACTTCAGTGAGCTTGATGATTTTATGCCTCTCTTTTCCATCTCTGTCATCCGTTAACAATTCCTGCGTATCTGATTGAAAAGACCATGTACCTGCATAAGCTTCACCTTGCTCAAGCACTTCGTAGGTTCCTTTCATATCAAACTCAATACTATTTTCACCCAATTCAGCGTCTGGAACTTTCATACCATCCATCACCAATTCGGTCACCTTCCATTTTTCACATATCAATGAAGAAAATTCTTCCCTTGAGAATTTCGTTTGGCCTAAAAGACTTTGTGCCAAAAGAATAAAAAATAATGGAAGTAAGTATTTTGATTTCATTTATTTCATTTTTAAAAGGAGCCACAGGCTGTTCGCAATTCTTCATTCAAAATCTAAAATCATGTATTTGTTCGATTCTCTCAAATATTTTTAGAGAGAAATCAACCACTTACTTCTTATACTTTCTCATACACTGATACAAAGTTCTTCCCAACTTTTCAACCGGCCACGCCAATTCGCCTACGTTTATTTTATAATCCTGGCACGACTTCGAATTGATAACTAGGTATATACGACCATCTGAATCATCGCTTTCATCATTCGTATGAAAATAGAGATATTCAATATCTTGCCACCGATTGAATACTGACGGAAACACAGTAAGACCTTCAGGAGTTATCTTGAGTATTACTCTATTGTCCACAAACTTCCAAATAACCCAACAGGTGGTCAATATAGACGAAACCAGTATAAATAGATTTCGGTATTGATAGATGTCCAGATGCGCTACCATTTGAAAAATCGCAACAATAAGAAAAAGGGCAACTGCTAAAAACGGCCATTTCTTAAACCATGATATTCTCAATTCTGAAAATGCGTCTGCCTCGAGAAAATCCGGGCTAATCTTTACAGGGACGAGAGGTTCCAGTTTATCGATACCTGGAGTTAACTTCCGTTGTCGCGCATTGTCACTTATCCTTTGTTCGATCTCAAATTTAGATATCATCAAGGAAGTATCAGTTTTAATTTTAAAAGTAAGTTAATATTGGATCATCATTGTTTATTCAGTTCTAAATTATTTTGATTCTCATTTTTAAATCAATACACTAATTCAAAAACCTTCACCTCATTTAATGTTCCCGCATATAAACCTAAATGCCCCTTGTCATCTATATCAAACCGACCTATTATATGAATCCTTTTGTGATTTGCTGAATCAAGCGTTGTATCTAACAGACCTTCCGAATTAATCCAGATAGCATTATTTGAAAATAAACTATCCGCGTCTTTGCTTGACAAATAAATCGCCACGTTCTCAAATTCATATGTAAATATTCCGGTTAACTCTACTTCTAGGCTATCAAACTTTTCTGGATGTAAGAGGATAGATTTAAATTTCTCATCGATCTTTTCATCGAACTGGTTTTCGGTGATGTTTAGTCTATTTGTGATTATGACACAACCCAAGATTATGATTAAGAGAAATAAACTGATTTTTTTAAGTGCAGGCATTGTTGTTTTTACGTATGTTTTTACTTAATACGATTAGTATTGTCTTATGAGCTCGAACAGACCATCAAACAATTCATCAAATCTTGAATTAGAACATCTGTAGTCCTCAGAAAATTAATAGAGCGAAGGAAGAAACGATTCTTAATCAAAAAAGTTAGCCCTGCAGGTAATCACCAGATGGAAGTGAAATCTTTGTTGGAGCTTAAAGCTACATACTCTACATTTGTAAAAATATAATTTCTATTTAAGATGAAAAAAATAATTATTATCATAATAACATTAGTACTATTTGGATCTTGTAAAAAAGATGAGCCAGCACCAATTGTTGTCCCCATAATTACATCCATAAATCCAATTCAAGGCAATCCTGACACTGAAATTGCAATTAACGGAAGTGGCTTTAGTACTGTCGTTAGTGAAAATATAGTAAAGTTTAACGGAGTCGTTGCAAAGGTATCAAGCGCTACATCATCAACCCTTATTGCGAAAGTACCGATATCCTCAGGATCGGGATTGGTAGAAGTGTCTACAAGTAAAGGAAGCGCTAATGGGCCTTCTTTTACATACATTCCTGATATTTTTGTAGGAGGAATAGAAAGTAATGGGTCCAAGTTTGTAGGTAAGTATTGGAAAAATGGTGTTGCTGTTAACGTTACAAATGGCACCAATAACGTGACCATATATTCGATAGCGGTATCGGGAAATGATGTCTACTTGGCAGGTTATGAAACTGTTGGTTCAGTGAAGGTTGCTAAATATTGGAAAAATGGAATTGAAAATATTCTATCTGACCAATCCAAGGATGCGTTTTGTTATTCAATAGCAATTGACGGCACTGATGTTTATGTAGCTGGTAGCGAATTTAATGGCAATCAATATGTCGCCAAATACTGGAAAAACGGAATATCTGTTTCGTTAACAAACGGCCAAGTCAGTGCAGAAGCGCATGGTATTGCAATAAGTGATGGTAATGTTTACGTGACTGGACAAGAAGCATTGCCTGCTGGACCTTTAGTGGCCAAATATTGGAAAAATGGTATTGCTACATCACTAACAGACGGAAAATATGATGCATCAGCTTGGTCAATTGTTGTATCCGGAAATGACATTTACATATCTGGTTACGAAGACAATGGAGTAAACTATGCTAGGTATTGGAAAAACGGATTAACGAATGCATTATCATATAATGGGAATAATATAGTTGACCAGATTGATCAAATAGTTGTTTCTGGTAGTGATGTTTACGTAGCTGGTAGGCAGTCCAAAACCGCGTTGTATTGGAAAAACGGAATAGCCGTACCCTTAACAAATGGATCGAATCTGTCTTTTGCTCACTCCATCTTCTTGTATGGAAGTGACATCTTTGTAGCTGGTAACGAATTTAATGGTACTGCTAAGGTTGGTAAGTATTGGAAGAATGGCAGCGCGGTTAACTTAACGAATGGATTCTTTGATTGCTCTCCGTGGGGTATAATTGTACGATAAAGCCTTTATTTTTCAGCTGACAACTCTATAGAACATTTGTACGAAATTTAGATAAGCCGAGTCTCGGTTAGCCTCACTCGCTTTCGGCAGAAAATCTCGCAAGTAGTCGACTGTAGCTTCGATAGTATATAAGTCGTAGGG